>CASBQC010000374.1 GCA_949127805.1 Nostocales cyanobacterium PMM_0081 | reverse complement strand
GAGACAGGGAGAACCAATGACTATTGACTCTTGACTATTGACCAAATGACAAATGACCAATGGCTAAAAGCACCGACAGATTTAACTTTGTCGGTGGATGATGTTCATGTATGGCGAGTTGAGCTGGAGCGATCGCAATTACAATTGCAAGAATTGGCAGAAACTCTATCCAGTGACGAACAAAGTCGAGCGGAGCGGTTTTATTTTGAACAGCATCGGCAGCATTTCATCGCTGGTCGTGGTATTCTGCGAACTATATTGGGTCGCTATTTGAATGTTGAACCACAAGCGCTGCAATTTGATTATGAAGCTCGTGGCAAACCGATTTTAGGTGATAAATTTGCTACTAGTGGGCTGTCGTTTAACTTGTCTCATTCCCAGGGGTTAGCGCTGTATGCGGTTTGCAGGCGACCGATTGGTGTAGATTTGGAATGTATACGTGATAATACTGATGTAGAAGCTCTGGCAAAGAGATTTTTTACAGATAGAGAATATGAAGTAGTGCGATCGCTTCCTCCCAAACAACAGCAACAAGTGTTTTTTCGCTACTGGACTTGCAAAGAAGCTTATTTAAAAGCAACTGGCGCCGGATTATCTCAATTAGAACAAGTAGAGATTTTGCTCACACCAACACAGCCAGCTAGTTTACACTTCTTAGAATGGAGTTTAACAGAACTGATACCTGCTTATAATTATCTTGCTGCTGTTGCTGTTGCCGGTCAAAACTTGCATTATTCATGTTGGCAATATTAAACTTCTTGCAAAAATGCCCGACGACTAAAGTCGCGGCTATAAAAACTAAGTCCGCCTACGCGGACTTATAAAAAATGAATGGTTTCAAACCCGCGTAGGCGGGTTTTGTCTGTGTAGCCGCGATTTTAATCGCTAAATCAGTTCTTTAATATCTATTTTTTCCAACCATTGCCGGACATATTCCATCCCTTCATCTAAAGAAACATTCGGTGTGTAACCTAACTGATTCTTTGCTTTTTCAATGGAATAAGCATAACGTCGAGTTAAAAAATCTATAGATTCCGGTAAAATTTCTGGTTCTTGACCTAACATTTTTTCTTGCAAATATTGCAGTCGAATTAAAAACTTAACTACAGATGCTGGTAGAGAAAAAGGTTGAGGTAAATTTGCAACTTTTGCTAAACGGGTAGCATATTCTTTCCAAGTAGTTTCTTGCCCATCAGTGATATTAAAAGCTTCTCCGTAAGCTTCTTTTTCGATAGCGAGAAAAATTGCATCAATTAAGTTATCTATATATACATGATTCATAATTCCGCTTCCACCGTTGGGTAGAAAAAACTTTCTTTTCTGCATGAGTGAAAGCGGACGAATTACCCAAGAGTGGCTTCCGGGTCCATAGACATCTGCGGGTCTAATAATAATCACGCCAAAATCTGGCGAATTTAGTTTTAAGAGTTCCTTTTCTGCTTCAATTTTAGTTTGACAGTAAGGATTATTATCACCGGAAAATGGTCCGGATTCTGTCACTTTGTTGGGATAGTTAAAGCCATATACCATGACGCTGGAGATGTAAATAAAGATTTTTGCACCTGCGTTTTTGGCAGCGATCGCCATATTTAAGCTTCCACCAACATTCACCTCGCGAAACTCTTCTAATGCGCCTCCTTCTTTCACTAGGGCGGCTGTATGTAGTACAATATCAACGCCTTGGCAAGCTTCTTTTGCTGCAACGGGGTCGGTGATGCTACCGATAACGACTTCTGCACCAAGGTTTTGAGCTAGTTTTGCCTTAGTTGGGGAGTGTTGGAGTCCACGAACATGCATATTTTGAGCGATCGCTAACTCGGTAGTACGCAAGCCAATAAATCCCCCAATTCCAGTTATCAGTAAAGTTTTATTTTCAAGGTTCATAAATTTATTTCAGTAAAATATGATTTTTCTCAGAAAAAGCGAATAAAATTCGCAGCTAAACAGACAAAACTATGAGTTCGTCTCAAGTCCGCGTAGGCGGACTTCGTTTGTGTAGCCGCGATTTTAATCGCTCGGTGCTTCTTACTCAGCTTCTTACTCAGCCAAATTCAAGAAACCGCTTTCAATCAAATAAGCGGTATAAGTCATAAACAATTTGGAGTCAATTGCTGCACAAACAACTCCACTTCCTGCTAATGCATTCAGGGTATCCTCACAACTAATTTCCGGTCTTCTTGCTTTCAGATACAAATCTGGAATTGTCAATTGTTCTTCAGACCTACGCTCAAGCAAAAAGGGTCGCAGGGTGTATAAAGGATTTTCGGCAGAAGTTACATCGTTAATTAACTTTTCTTGCCAAGCGTCGTAAGAAATCACATCAACTGGATAACCAAAAGAGCGCACCCAATCAACTAAAACAGTTAAAGGAACAGGTTGAGGATGTTGCAAGTGGAAAGCTTTACCTATCGATTCTTTCTGTCTTGATAGATGAACAATAGCTTTACTTACATAGTCCACAGGAGACATATCCAACATATAATCTACTTCTGGGAAGCTTCCCATTTGCAGACAACCTTTTGCCATTAAACAGATAAAATCGTGTGTATTGGAAATACCTGTTTGGCTGTGTCCAGCTATTAATGGGGGTCTGTGGATAGTAATTGGGAGTCCGCGATCGCCGGCAATTTTAACTAGCTTTTCTGCCACCCATTTTGTTTGAGAATAACCAAGATGAATGCCTTGCCAATGCTCAAATTCATCGTCTTCTTTGACAACTTTACCAGCATAAGCATTAGATTCAAAAACAGCGACGCTGGAAACGTAATGTACAGGTTTAACTTTGATTTGACATGCTAATTTCAAAATTTCCTGAGTTCCCAGAACATTGGCTGCTTTCAGTGCTGAGTAGGGATAAACATAATTCAGCAAAGCCGCACTATGATAAATACTGTCAATATTTGTCGCCAACATTTGAAATTGTTCGGCACCAATTCCTAACAATGGCTGAGACAAATCGCCAACAACAGGAATGATTCGGGAATTAAATTTTTCATCCCAAAGTGCATATTGTTGAAGATTTTTTATTAGTTTATTTTTACCTTCTTCGACATTGGCAGCACGTACCAAGCAGTAGATAGTAGCTTGGGTTTGCTGTAGCAATTCTTCAATTAAGAAAGCTCCGAGAAAACCAGTTCCACCAGTTAGAAAAATTCGTTCTGGATCAACTACAGGTTCAAAAGATAATGTGACAGGACGGATGCTAGAATCGAGAACAGCTTCAGCTTTTAAATTGACGACAGGGGTTGTATCAGCGATAACTTTTGTATCTTCTGATTCTTCAGCTAAACGCTGTGAAAGTGATTCAATATTGGGATAATGCCACAATAGAACCGGAGACGGTTGAAAACCAAGTAAATCTTCCAATCTACTCACAATCATCATTGCTTGTGCTGAACTCAAACCGTAGTTTTCCAAGTTTTCTTGGATATCTATTTCATCGGTTTCGACTTTCAGCAATTCAGCAAGATTTGAAACTAAAAAGGTTTGGATATCTTCAGCGCTGTGAGGCTGATTTGCAGTATTTGATAAACTCATTTACACACCTAAAATATAGAACGTCCAGGACGATATTGACTGTAAAAATCTGCTAGTTGCAATCCTTGAATTTTCAAGTTTTGTACGCGATATAAAAATGCGGCTCCTGTCATGATGTGATGAGCTACATCAACTACTCGGCGATTTTCTGGTTCAGACAAATAAGAACCGCGCACCCAGTCATTAAAACTGCCCATCGCTGGACCGCACCAAATTTGATAATCGACTTCTCGACCTTTTTCACCAGAGCTAGACCAACGTGAAGATAAGCCTAAATACCAGCGAAAAATTAGAGCCATTTTCAACTTAGGATTATTGACTGCTTTCGCCAATTTTTCGGGATTCTTTTGCGATAAATAAGCAGCAGTTCCTTCCCATACTTCAGCTATAGTTTTGCGGAAAACTTGTTTTTCTAATTTCTCTCTTTCAGCAAGAGGAATCTCTTCAACCGAGTTATAAGTTCGATATAACTCATATAATTTCTGCGCTCGCATGGGGAAGAGAGTTGCTCTTTTGAGAACTTGAAGTTTTACCCCCATTTCAAACATATCTGCTGCTGGAGCCATTATGACATCAGCCATTTCTGCTTGAGCTAGCAATTTCTTAGTATGTTCGCAAGCTCCAGATTCAATACACGACTGATTAATTGAACCAGTAACTACAAAAGCAGCACCCATCATAAAAGCAGCTAATGCTGATTCTGGGGTAGCAATTCCTCCAGCTACACCAACTCTAATCGGTTTTTCATATTGATATTGTTCTTGAATTTCATCTCTTAAGGCAATAATTGAAGGTAACAGACAAACTAGAGGACGATTATCTGTATGACCACCAGAATCAGCTTCGGCAATAATATCATCAGCCATTGGAACTTTGGCTGCTAAATTAGCCTGTAATTCGCTGATTAATCCTTGTTCAAGTAGTTCTTTGAGAATTTTTGTTGGTGCTGGTTGCAGAAATTTGGTAGCAACTTCTCGACGAGAAATTTTGGCAAGGACTTTGTTTTTGATTTCGATTTCATTTGCTGCATTCAAACTCAGCCCAGCAACTCGGTAATAAACGATGTTGGGAGTTAAGTCTAAAAATGCAGAAGCTTCTACAGTTTTTACACCATATTTGAGGTATAAATCTACTGCCCGACGTTCAATAGCGAGGTCGTTGGGACTGTGAATTAAATTAAAAGCGTAGGGTCCATAAGGTAAAGCTTCTTGAATGCGTTTAATAGCAACTTCCAGACGTTCTGGACTTAATCCACCTGCACCAAAGGAACTCAATATTTTCGCTTTTCCTAGTGCGATGACCATTTCTTCCGAAGCAATTCCCCCAGCCATTGCACCAGTCGCATAGGCATATTTTACATTATGAGAAGAGAGAAAAGTGCGATCGCCTAAGTTTTGAAGTGAAATTGGGGGAACAGCCATCAGCAGTTCTACTGTTCCTGGTTTACCGCTATGCTCGTTAGGGCAAGAATAACCTTCGTTAGTGACACCAATTCTGCCTTCAACTCTAACGATATAACTAGGTTTATCTATAGCCAAAAGTTTTTCTTTGATACCTTGACGGTCAAAAGATACACAATCTAAGGAACATTTCCAAAGCTGATTTTGGTTATAAGATGAAGCAGAAAAACAAAGCCCATCATTATATTTACTCGATAGCGTATCTACAGTTTTCAATGTGGTTAACCCTCAAATTGTAAGTAAGAAATGCGTAATGGGGTAGAGACGTTTCGGTGAAACGTCTCAATTCGGTGAAGCGTCTCAATTCGGTGAAACGTCTCAATTCGGTGAAACGTCTCAATATTGAGAGACGTTCCACCGGAACGTCTCTACTGTAATTTCCTTTACTGATTCAACAAATTTTCGACACAGGCTAACTGTAATTGAATGATTTCGCTCATTTGCTGGCTAAATTCCTGTCTAGCTTGTAGAAACGCGGTGTGGGTTTTTGTAATGCTTGAATTGTTGTTACTCAATTTTTGATACTGAGAATTACGTAAATCAATTAGATTTACTGTGTGATTTATCTCAGTTGTAACGGGTGGACGAGGAATCGATTGAGTAATTTTCTCTTTCGTCAGGGTAGACTTATAAGATTGTGATATTTCTCTAGGCTGAAAACTGTTATCAATGATATTTTTCATGGGAACTTCCTCTTGTTTTGTTTGAGATGGCGGAATATTGTTATGTTTGTTACCAGCTTTGAGAGAATTTATCAGTTCTCTAGTTTGTTGCTGGGTGGAAACAGGTTTTACAACTTTTTTCTGAGCTTGATTTTGGAAAAGTTTCCGGTTTTCTTCACTCAGGATTGTAGAAACAATTGGCTGACCACCTAAGGTGATATTTCTAATTGTTGGTAAACCTGGTCTTGTAGTTTCTTTTGCCTGAATATAAAGTGGTGATAAGTCGAGTTCAACTCGATGGCTGACGAGTTTAGCTAATGCTTTGACAAAAGATGTATGGTCATCTACACCTCTTCGATTTAGGGATACGGTGAGATGTTCTTTACCATCGAGAATTTTGTCAACCCACCGAGAACAAACACTACCTGCACCCGCTTCGATAAATATTTTCGCTCCATCAGAGTAGACTTGATTTACTAATTGGACAAAATCAAGTTGTGAACAAAGAACTTTCGCCACACTGTGAGCGATCGCATTACTTTCAAGTACAATCGGTTTATGCTCTAATGCTGAGTAAAAAGTAGCATCAGGAAGCTTTTTACTTATCGGCAATGTGTTAACTTTAACTAGTTCTTCGTACTCCGATTGCATCGGTTCGCAATGAATTACGTGGTCGAACGGAGCGCGGAAAGCATCGCAACCCAAATTTTTAATTACTCTCCCACAAGCTGTTGTTTCACCAGCAATCACAACTTCGTCAGGTGTATTAATTTGAGTTAAGTAAACACGATCCTCATTTTTAATACACTCCAGCACCTGAGATACTGACGCTATCAAAACATAGTTACTCCAAAAGTTGTTGTCGTTTGATTCTGCTTTTGGTAATCCCCAATATTCACGAACAGCGTTTTTTGCACCAGATAATCTCTCACCAAATAAAGGAGATGAATTAAAGTTGTTACTTCCTTGGTAAAAATTGCTCCAAATTCCTTGAGCAACCATCATGCTAGTTTCACCCAAACTATATCCAAAGACAAATTTTGGCTTAATTTGAAAATCGTCTTGGATGATTGTTGTGGTGAGTCTGGTATGCAGCATTTCTGCTTCAAATAATGCCAAAGAATCATCTAAAAGTTGCTTTTCCAGAGTTTCTAATTGTCTGGTTGTCAACTTATTCAAGCTTCTGGGAAATACCAATCTCTCAACGTCAGCAGCACGCTTGTAAAGACTTTGAACAATCTCGTCATTGTGGACTTTGGGAAATAAGCGAAACAAATTCCGACCAAGACCAACATAAGCGTTAACTGCTGCTGGATAAACGTAGGCAATACCACCTTCTTTACCTAATGGTTTAGCCGTAAAATAACTACCAATAGGTGTTAGCCAATCTATATTTTTTTCAAAGGCATTATTTACACCTTTGCGGGCAGATTCGATTTCTCTAGTTAATTCTTTTTTGTTACGTCCGAGAATTGTAAGAGCATATTTTGCTTGAGGATTCTGTTTAAAAGCAGTAAAAGTATTGCTAGCAGTAGCTGAGAGAAAAGGAGACTTTTCGATGCTTTCTTGAAGTGTGGTAAGATGCTGTAGTAATTCGGTGCGATCGCTTGCGGCAATTGGAAACAAATAAAATGGCGTTTGTTGCAAATATGTGCTATCACGTTCCTTCTGGTTCGGTTGTTCCGACAAGATGACGTGGGCAAATGTCCCATCTATGCCCATACTGTTAATTGCGGCAACTCTGCGTGTGCTATCTTTACCGAGAAACCAAGGTCTAGATTCCGTAGCGACGTAAAAAGGACTACCTTGCCAAACTTGCGGGGTTTTCACTCCAGACCATTTCGGACATCCGGGAATATATCTGTGATACAGACACAAAGCGGTTTTTATCAGGCTAGCAATTCCCGAAGCCACAAAGGTATGACCGATGTTAGCTTTGACGCTACCAATTGCACAGTCTAATCCACTTCCTGTGGGAGGATAAGCTTGCAGTAACCCAGCAATTTCCGCTTCATCTTCCTGAGGAACCCCACTACCGTACACTTCCAGGTAGCTAATCTCTTTCGGTTCAATATCTGCAATCTTCCAAGCTTGTTTGCAGACAGAGTTGACAGTTTCTGTGTCTGCGGTGACAATACCGCTATTTAATTGAGTAACAGTATGATGACCTTGCCCAAAGGTAAGAGCATCAACGACTGCATAGATGCGATCCCCTTTTTCTAATGCGGTGTCGTGACGCTTGAGGACAACTGCTCCCGCACCTTCACCAACCATCCAGCCGTCTGCTTTTTGGTCATAACTTAAAGTCGGGATGCCTGTATTTATTTTTGCTAATTGGCTCCGTAATAATACATTTTCCACGCCGCCAGCTAAGTCTACAGCACCGACAAGCACAGCATCAACTTCCCCGGAAAGAAGTAGCATTTCTGCGACTTCCAGCGCCTTTAGGGCGGAATTTTCCACCGCTGTGATGTTGAAAGAAGGACCGCTAAAATTCCACAGCGAAGAAACCCGACTCGCCATGATGTTACCAATGTAACTAAGATATTCACCAATTTCTACTTGATGGTGAAGTCCATCTTTAACAATTGTTTCTAATTGAGTGACTTTTTCGGCAGGTAAGGAAATTTCCCCAGCGTTTAAACCATCTTTTATTTGCCAGGAGAAATCCCATCTTTGCTGTAACTGATGAACAGAAAGTTCAGTTTCCGCAGCAATAATGACTGCGACATTTTCACCCTCTTTAATTGCTGCATCTTTCAAAGCGCGATCGGCAACTTTTAGCAGTAACAATTGTTGCGGATTTAACTTTTCTACTTCATTTGGTGGAATTTTGTAAGCTAAAGTATCGATTTCAAAATCTTTAATGTATGCTCCTATTGGTGCTTTACCTTCTGGTAAATCGTACTTCTTAAGTAAGGTTTCTTGCTCTTCGATCCCTTGCCATCTTTTCGGTGGTAAAGGAATAAAATGCTGTGTTCCGTCATAAATGCTACGTTCAAAAGCATCTAATCCATTACACTCACCAAAAAAGGCATCCATACCAACGATCGCAATTTTTCCAGATTGTTCAGTCATTTTCTTTTTCCCCTCTTTCCAGAATTAAATGAGCGTTAGTTCCACCAAAACCAAAAGCACTTATAGCTGCACGTTTAATTGATGCTTTTCCGTGCCATTTAGTCGCATTTCTAACAATTCTTTTAGGTGCAATTACATTGTGATCAGAGCCTATAGGATCGGTGACATTAATTGTTGCGGGAATGACATTTCCACACATGCTTAAAATGACTTTCATTAAGCTCACCGAACCGGCAGCAACTAGCAGGTGTCCGACATTTGCCTTGACAGAACCTACTAAAGGTGTTGCTTGATGTTCACCAAAAAACGTTTCTACAGAGTTAAATTCGGTGGTGTCTCCTAATAATGTGCCGGTAGCATGGCACTCCATGTAATCGATATCTTTTGGACTGAGTTCAGCTTCAGTGTATGCTCGCTCAAAAGCCTTAATTTGCCCTTGAGAATTCGGACTTAAAAGATGCTTGCCCCTACCATCATTCGAGAGTCCAATGCCGCAGATTGTCGCTAAAATGTTATCCCCATCTCTGACAGCGTCACTGTGTCTTTTTAGGACAAACATTCCTATACCTTCGGCGGTAATTAGCCCTCTGGATGTGTTATCTAAAGGACGGCTGATGTCATTTTCTGGATATCCTTGGATACCAGAAAAAAACATTCGTAAAAAGAGCGGGTCTGAGCAACTAATTCCCCCAGCTATCATCAAATCAGCTTTATGCGATCGCAAATAATGAGAAGCCAGTTTAATCGCATATAAAGGTGAAGAACAAGCTGCGTCTAAGCAAAAATGAATATTCGATAAAGTTAGAGCTTGAGCGACCAACGCTGCTGGAAAGCCTGATATCATAGCGTTATAAGAAGACGCTTTGGTAGCTGTTGATAAAGAAGGCAAATGAAAGTCTTTATCTTGCAAAAGTTCCTGAATTGCTGGCTCTATTGTTTGCTGATAAATAGGAGCAAACAATTGATTAGAAGCTTTTGTAGGTAAAGATAAAGTACCTAAAATTACGCCGCATTTGGAAAGTACAGCTTGATTACCCAAATAACCACTTTGCTGAATCGCTTGTTTAGCAGCGTATAGCGACCATTGAAAAGTGTTATCCAAACTAGCAAGTAGTTCGGGTGGTAAATTATATTCAGTTGGCTCAAATTTAAAATTACGAACAAATCCTCCATTGAGGTTATAGATTGTTTCCGGTTTCCCTTTTACTGGATCGTAAAAGATTGCGGGATCTACTCCGATATCCTCAATAGTTACAGATGATATTGAATCTTTGTTTTCGTTAAGATTCTGCCAAAATTCTTCTGGGTTTTTAGCCCCAGGAAAAAGGCATGATAAGCCAATTATGGCGATTTTCTCCACTGCTGATATCCTCGTTTGGGTTTAGCAAAAGGGGGTCAATTCAAAATTGAATTGCTTTATACCAAGTTGCGAGTAAATATGTCATTTTGCCAGGGCTATTTCATTCTTGGCATAACCCACCCAGAACTTAAGTTCTGGGCTAATAGCTCAAGTCCACTTAAGTGGACTGAAAATTTTTAATAGTCCTCTTCAGAGGACTTGAGCTATCAGTCTGGGGTTTATAACCCCAGGCAAACCAGATGAGAATGAAATTATTTTGCTTTTTGAGGATGACTTTTTTACGTTGATGTGACTTGGTATTAGTACTCCCGAAACTTGAAAGGATTTACGCTATTCCCCAAACTGAAAAGGATTTATAGCAGTCCTAGATGATTCATGAAAATTTAATCCACTGTAGAGACGTAGCATTGCTACGTCTCTACAATCTGGTTGTTCACGCTCTTATTTAGGATTGCTATATCAGGATTTACGCTGTTGTCGGACTGGAAGTAATGTTACTCGTTTTCCACTTAAGAAATACTGATTAAAAAACCGCAGAGACGCAGAGAACGCGGAGAAAGAAAAGATGTGAGAATAAAGTTTCAGCGCTGAAGCGCTGACTACGAAGATTACTTACGCTTGGATAATTGCATGGGCCAAATTACGGCTTTTGCTCCCATAATGCGTGAGTAAATTTCTCCTTCACGACTGTGTAAAATGAAATTAGCTGTTACGCCGGTTTGTGTTTTTCCTTCGATTTCGCACGAAACATAAAATGGTTCGTTGCATGGTGTGACTGCAAATTGTTCTGAATGAGTTAACTGTCCGGGTAAACAAACTTCTTGATGAAGATGGCTTAACCAAATCCATAAGGATTGTGTACTTAAGTCAGTTGTGTAAGGATTGTGCCAGCGAACTGGAAATTGTCCTTGTTGTTGTTCTGTGATGTTTTTCCAAAGACATTCTACAGTAATTTTTTGGGAATTTATGTTTAAAACTCTGGTGATTTGCTGAAAGGCTGGTCCATGAAATAATGTGGAATCTCCATTTTGATAAAAAGCTTTACCAGTGGTGGTGATGATGTTATCTTCTTCTAGATTGAGTCCCTCATAGATAGGAACGTCTGGCATTTCTCGGAGAAGGGTAACAAAGGCTTTGAAATGATAATGAGTTTTCCCTTGTGGATTTTTACTCAAAATTGTAGCTTGAAATTCGATGCTTTGAGAACCAACTTTAGCAATTTCTTGCAGTTCTAAAATATGTTCACTTGCCAAGGTTTCATTGAAAGTAATTCCTTTCAATACTTTGAATTCTCGGCAATTGTTATATGTGTAACCTGGATACAGTTCTTCACAAGCATTAATCATCCATGACATCGCGCAAGTTGCTGGCAAAACTTGAAAACCAGCTATTGTATGATCCACTAAAAAGGGATTAGCTTCTACTGTCATTTTCCGACGAATTCGATAACTTTTTAGTTCGGAATCTAACTCTGCTGGTGGTGGAGTTATTGGACTACCAATAATAACTTGTGTGGTAGCGCAATTAACAGCATTCAGTTCTTTAACTAACATTTTCGTGCCGACTTCTACGGGAATAATATCAATTCCTCTTTCAGCAAAAGCTTTTTTCAATTCTGGTGTCACCATTCCGCTATCCCAACCACCCCAGTTGATAGCGACGACATGACAAGCGGGATATTTTTGTTTAATTAGATGAGCCGATTTGTTGAGAATTTCGTTAGCGATCGCATAATCAGTTTGTCCAATATTCCCATAGAAACCAGCTACGGAAGAAAACAAGACTAAATGCTGTAATTGACTGGGATGCACGCAAGCTAAAAGATTTTCCAAACCCTTTACTTTTGCCGTGTAAACCTTTTCAAAATCTTGTTCAGTTTTCTTTTCAATCAACTTATCAGCTAAGTTACCAGCACCGTGTATAATCCCTGTAATGGCTCCTGTACGCTTCACAACAGTGGCAATTTTCTCGTTTAAGGCGATGGGATCTGTAACATCGACGCTGATATATTCTGCGGTGTTTCCTGTCTTTTCAATACTGGAAATTGTCTCTTTAATTTCCCGGCTAGAAATAATCTTGTTATAAACTTTTTGCACACTCATGGGTGTAGGCTTCTCTCCTTGAGAAAGAATATTTTCCATGATGCGTTTTTTTAATACAGCATCTTCAAAACAACCTTGAGCAAAGTCAGGTTCAAATTGAGCGATCGCACTCCGACCAAGTAATATAAACTTCCCAGGTTGGTGCCGCGCTAATTTAATAACGCACTGCGCTGTAATACCTCTTCCACCACCACTAACTAGAAAAACTGATGTTGTAGGATTTTGTGTTTGTGTTGTCATAAATTTCCTCTTAATTATTACGTAGTAAGCACTTCAGTGCTTGAAATGCTTGAAATAAGCATTTATATGTAAAGGTGGGGAAACCCCACCCCTACAACTAACAATTCGCGACGCTAACGATAGTTACTCTACCTTGCGAACCATATCCAACTTCGCTGATACAATTATTCGGATCGTGAAGTTCGGCAATGATATGTTGTGCTGACTCTTGAGCATTAATAGCAGGATGCAAATCAATCGCTCGACAAAATACCTTTTGCCATTCCCATTTCAAGGTTTTAGTTAATCCAAATAAACCGGCACTGATGGGACCATAATTTACTTTGTGTTCCAGTCCAAAAGCTCCATCAAGACGCGCAGTGGTGCAGAACAAACTACGTCCATTACGTGCGGCTTCATTTAGGGATTTTTTCAGATGTTTTGCTATCAGAAAAACGTGTTTAACGATCGCCTTTTCTTCTGCAAGATAAGGAATTTTCCCGTTGTGGCTGACTTGAAAGGCTGGATTGAGATGAATGAAGGCTCCAATCGTGCCATAACTAGTAGCGATCGCACTCAATTGTTGTTGCAAATGTTCTTCGGTTAAATCCGCAAGCTTGACATTAATCACTCCTGCTGGTATTACCGATGTTTGGAAAACAACCGATTGAGGGAAACTTAAAACAACCACTTTCCAGCCTTTATCTGTCAGTAATTCAGCCACTTGAGAAGTAGTGAGGGAACCATCATCGGTGATTAAACAGATGTGTCCCTCTGGTAAATCGAAGTCTAAAGAATCCGGTGGGGGCAGAATTTTGAGTTGGACGGGACGACGTTGCACATTATGTTTAACGTTGTCTAATTCTTCGTCTGACTCATACTGAAACTTTTTTTTTTCACCTCCAACCAGCTTCTGGAGATAATCGACAATTTGACCGATGGTGCGTAAATCTCCCAATTCTTCTACATTCGGCTTGGGTAAATCGGGATACATTTCTTGCATCGCTCCCAAAATTTCCACCCGCTTAATCGAGTCAATCCCCAAGTCCGCTTCCATATCCATGTCGAGTTCTAACATCTCGACTGGATAGCCGGTCTTATCACTGGTGATTGCTAACAAAGTTGCACCTAAGTCTGGAATCTCACTAACTGGTGATGCATCTATTGTTTCTGTTGTCTCAATTTCCGTAACTACTGGTTCAGGAATAACAATTGCCGGAACTTCCGTAGCCGTTTGTACTTCTTGAATAGCTATTTCTACGGAAACTTTTTGCGAAGCATGAGATTGCAGATATTCGACAATTTGACCGATAGTGCGTTTTTCTGCCAGTTCCTCAAGATTTGGCTTGGGCAAATCAGGATACATTTCTTGCAACGCACCGAGGATTTCTACCCGCTTAATCGAGTCAATCCCTAAGTCTGCCTCCATATCCATATCCATTTCCAGCATCTCGACTGGGTAGCCTGTTTTATCGCTGGTAATGGCTAAGAGGTTGTTACCCAACTCAGTCAAGTTTATCGTCGCATCAGAAGTAGTTGCTAATTTAGTCTCTGTGCTGATTGCTACATTAATTTTGACTGCGGGTGCTTCCACTACAGGTTGTGGTGGTGTTTCTACAACCTTGGCTACGGGTGCTTCAATTACAGGCTGAAGTGTTTCCACTACCTTGGCTGCGGGTGCTTCGACTACAGGCTGCGGTGGTGTTTCTACAATCTTGACTTCAACTACAGGCTGTGGTGGTGTTACCGGAGTAATGACAATGGGTACTTCAACTACAGGCTGTGGTGTTTCTACAACCTTAGCTGCGGGTACTTCCACAACAGGCTGCGGATTGATGGTAACTTCAGTAACTACCTCATTCCCAGTCTCTACTAACTGTGCATACTCTTGCTGTATCAGTTGAAAGAAACTCTTGGTATACTCGACCTGTTCCTTAAGATACTGCTCATGAATGCGTAGGGTTTCACCTTGTTGAGAGTGAAACTGCATCATGCTACGCTCTAAACTTGCCTTGAGAACTGGTAGAAGTTCCGACGCTGATTGTGAAGAGTTACCGTTAGTAAACACAGAATTCTGCTGCTGCATCAGTTGGAAAAATGTTCTCGCATATTCCATCTGATGATTCAGATAAGTTCCGTGAACTTGTAAATTTTCGCTTTGATTTTGTTGAAACTGTGTCAGGAGGAACTCTAAACTTTCTAAAACCTGTTGGTAATTTAAAGGTTTTTCTGGCAAGTTAGGCATATGCGACTCCAGAACTGGTTGATGAGATGGCACAGATTGAATCTCAGGAGCTTCTACAGTGGTAATATCACTGAGAACGGCGTTTTTGTTATGTCCGTTGCTTTTGATGACTGCTGGTGTGGGAGTAGTCACTTCTAACTTGACTTCCACCCCTTCTTCAGTCGTAAAGACGGGAACGACAAGGGCATTATCTTCAGATTTGCTGATGGGTAATGTTACTTGATGTCCGTCTTGCAAAGCTGTAGCAAAGGCGTTTTTGGTTTTTTCAGAGCGATAGTTGGTGCCGTTTAAACGGACAATTAGCGCTTTGTTTTTCTGCTCAGGGGGAAGTTCGGGTAGAAGTTGGTAGGGGTCGAGGTTTTTCAGAGATAAACCAGCGACACGCAACTGGACAACAGCTTCTCGCAAAGAACGATCGCTATCTTTTTGAGCGCTGGGATTCAAAGCGATCGCTAAATGTGGGCGATCGCCTAAAATATCTTTCACCAAGTTAGAAAGAATTCTCCTCGGTCCAAATTCTACAAAGCAGTAACCCCCCGCACCATAGATATTTTCTATCTCCTGCTTAAACAGCACCGATTTGCTGAGGTGAGATTCTAAAATTTGGTGAATTGCTTGGGTTTCTGAGGGATACTGCTTACCTGTCACATTGGTGTAAACAGGTATTTGCGGACTGTGGAAGCTGACAGTTTTACTAGCG
This sequence comes from Nostocales cyanobacterium PMM_0081, assembly GCA_949127805.1. Taxonomy (GTDB): domain Bacteria; phylum Cyanobacteriota; class Cyanobacteriia; order Cyanobacteriales; family Nostocaceae; genus Hassallia. The sequence goes on along the minus strand of CASBQC010000374.1, from coordinate 2,893 downwards.
ATCGCAAAGGATTTTTGAGCAAAGGCAATCAGTGGTGTGTGGAAAGCAGCAGAAACAGGTAGCAAAACAGCCGCGTATCCTTTTTCCTGCAAAGCTTGCCGCACCTTGTTGATTTCTGTCGTCAGTCCGGCTAAAACAACTTGATTCGGTGAATTTTGATTAGCGATCGTTACTTGGGGAAAGTGCTTTAAAACCGCTTCCACCTTACTGATATCTTCTTTGACAGCCAGCATCGCTCCCGCATCATGATCGGGGTCTTCGGGAGCCGCCATCGCCTGTCCTCTAGCTTTTACTAGATACAGGTAGTCTTCCTCACTCACAACCCCCGCAGCCCATAAAGCGGTCAGTTCTCCAAAGCTGTGTCCGGCAACGAAATCTGACTCAAAGCCAGCTTGCTGCAAGATTTTATACATCCCTGCGCTCAACACCCCAATTGCAGGTTGAGCATATTCTGTGCGTTGCAATGCCGCAACTTGAGCGTTTTTCTCTGCTTCCTCAAATACAGGTTGAGGAAACACGATTTCTGAAAGTGGTTGCAAGTTGTCTTTGAGTAACAGACTATCCATGTAGCCATAAAGACGCCGCAAGCTAGGGAAATTCATCGCCAACTCTCGACCCATTTCTAGGTATTGAGAACCTTGTCCAGAGAAGAGAGAGACGACTTTGCCCTTCAAATTAAGACCAGAGGCGCGGTAATATACTCCTTGGGGATGTTCCCAAGATGGAGATGAAGCGCGATTTCTCAAACAATCGAGACTAATTTGCAGAAATTTGGCAGCTTGAGTGATGGAATCAACAACAAATCCGACTCTAGGGGCATTTAAAGGAATTTCTGTAGATTTGCACTCTTCAATTAGTGCTGCATAATGTTTGTCCGCATCAGGGAGTTGCAAGTTACCTAAAATCTCTTCGCATTTAGTCACTAATTGCGCGTGAGTTTCTGCGAACAGCACCACCTCACTAGGAGTATTGTGTATGCGGTAAGCGCGATTGTGTTCGGCTGTATGTTCTTCCAAAACAACGTGATAATTAGTCCCACCAAAGCCGAAAGAACTAACACCCGCACGTCTTGGGGGTTCTCCTTCTGCCCGAATCCAAGGTCTAGTTTGGGTATTTAAATAGAATGCCGAATTTTTGATATTTAGTTTCGGGTTCGGTTCGGTAATGTTGATTGTCGGGGGCAATATCTTGTGATGTAGCGCCAAAGCCGTTTTAATTATACTTGCCGCACCCGCTGCCGCTTTGGTGTGTCCGATTTGTGACTTGACACTCCCAAGGGCAATATGCTGTTTTTTGTCTTGACTAAAAAACTCTCTCAATGATGAGAATTCAGTCGGGTCGCCTGCCATTGTACCAGTACCGTGCGCTTCCACCAAACCGATACTTTCGGGTGCAAAGCCGGCATCTTCATAAGCACGTTCTAAGGCTTTTACCTGCCCTTCCAAGCGCGGTGCATAGATGCTTTTATACCGTCCATCACTGGAAGTGCCGATACCTTTGATGACTGCATAGATTTTGTCATTGTCTCGTTCAGCATCTTCCAGTCGTTTGAGCAAAATCATGCCGATACCTTCACCTAGCATCATCCCGTCGGATTTAGCATCGAAAGGTTTGACTTTATCACCAGGAGAAACCGCCGGTGTTTTGCTGAAAGATATGTAAGCCATGACGGAGTTATCTAAGTCAACTCCACCTGTTAGCATCATGTCGCTGCGATGTTCTGTCAACTCGCTAATTGCTAGTTTTAAAGCACCGAATGAACTGGCACAAGCTGCATCAACTACGCAATTTATCCCGCCAAAGTTGAGACGGTTGGCAATTCTACCGGCGACTACATTACCTAACATGCCGGGGAAGGCGTTTTCGTTCCAATTTACATAAGCGCTTTTGATTTTATCGACGATTTTTTGAGTATCTTCATCAGATAAACCGCTGCTTTTTAATACTTTTTCCCAAACCGGATATTGCAATCTGGCAGCCAATGGCATTGCTAATTGTCCGCCTTGTGCGACACCTAAAACTACACCAACATTCTCGCGATTAAACTCGCGAAGTTCGTTGTAATTGGCATCTTGCATTGCTTCTTTGGCAACGACTAAACTTAGTAATTGCGAAACATCTGTTACTTCTAAGATGTTAGGAGGCAATCCGAATTCCATCGGGTTAAAATCAACTTCAGGAATGAATCCGCCTCGTTTGCAGTAGGTTTTATCTTTGGTTGTTCTGGGGTCTGGGTCATAGTATTCGTCTATGTTCCAGTGGGAGGCAGGCACATCGGTAATGCAGTCAATTTTATTAACGATATTATCCCAGTATTCTTGTAAGTTTTTCGATTGGGGAAATAGAGAAGCCATGCCAATAATGGCTATAGGATTGTGTTGAAGTTGTCTGTTAATTTTGTTGATTGACGTTTTATTTTCCGACTTCATTTTTTTCTCCTCTATAACCTTAAGCACGGCTTGTTCACAATTGTTTATCTGGTCTTTCAACTGCTGAAGTGCAGTGTCAATTGAATAAGCAGACATAGGAGGTAGCCTGTTTCTTAGTACTGTGGAGTGTGAAGCTACAGCAATTTCTATTGCCTACCAATGCAGGAGCTATCTATTCTAAGCAGCTAGCTATCCTCAGAAGTTCTAAATGCTTTTATCGATTAGCAACGTTACTTGATGCTTGTACAAGTAATTACTGAACAGGCGATCGCCTGACCCATCTGAGCAACAAAACTATACAGCAATACAATGAATCATATTGTGGTAGTAGGTCGATTACATTGTTGAAATCGGTCTAGTCCTAATTGCAGCAACGTAGTTGGTGTTAATAACCACGTTCTTATGATTGATAAATGTCATAGCCAGTTTCAACGTCCCGGATAATACATTTTATAGAATTCGCT
>CASBQC010000373.1 GCA_949127805.1 Nostocales cyanobacterium PMM_0081 | reverse complement strand
GTCATTATTATTCTTAGCAAAACATTCAATCTTTAAAATTAAATCAATTCACTTAACTGAATGACATACAAAAATCTTAAAAACTATCTACTTAAAGTTACTGAAATTGAAGCAATGTATTTTTACATTGCCTCAATTCTTAAACTATGCAAAATACTAAATTTATCAAAAAAGCGGAGAAAATGCTGGCGTATACTTTATAAGTATGCTACTATTCATAATTGTGTGGGTGACTAGCTCAATGGTAGAGCAGTAGACTCTTAATCTATTGGTTGCGGGTTCGAGTCCCTCGTCACCCACTGAATGAACCCTAATTACATAAAAATGAAACCCCTGCAAGCGCGAGAATGTCTTGCAGGGGTTAAGTTTTTTTAAGGCTTAGGAGTTAGGAATTGTTAATTACTCCTAACTGAATTACGCAAACGCAGCGGTTTTCACATCGTTGTTCACGAGAATTTCTTGCAACTCATCAGCATCCACAGTTTCCTTATCAACGAGCATTTGCGCGATGAGATCGAGAATGTGACGATTGCTAACCAAGACATCTTTAGCACGTAGATAAGCTACATCCACAAGCTTGCGGACTTCTTCATCAACGGCAGCAGCGGTTTCTTCCGAGAAATCGCGCTCTGACATGATATCCCGACCGAGGAACATGTTACCTTGTTGACGACCAAGAGCAACTGGACCCAAGCGATCGCTCATGCCAAATCGTGTTATCATCTGCCGAGCAACACGCGCAACTTGTTGTAAGTCGTTAGAAGCACCTGTAGTTACTTCCTCTTCACCAAAGATGATTTCTTCAGCAATCCGACCACCCAAAGCTACAGCCATCTGATTTTCCAGATAAGCGCGGCTATATAAACCAGTATCCATCCGGTCTTCGCTGGGGGTAAACCAAGTTAAACCACCTGCACGACCGCGAGGAATAATGCTAATTTTTTGCACTGGGTCATAATCTGGCATCAAAGCACCAACTAAAGCGTGACCAGCTTCGTGATACGCTACCAATGTTTTGCGCTTTTCGCTCATTACTCGGTCTTTCTTCTCAGGACCTGCCAAAACGCGGTCAATCGCGTCGTTGATTTCGTCCATTGAAATTTCTGTCAAATTGCGTCGTGCTGCCAAAATTGCCGCTTCGTTCAACAAGTTGGACAAATCCGCACCGGTGAAACCAGGAGTACGACGAGCGATTTTATCCAAGTCCACATCCTTTGCCAAAGTCTTGCCACGAGCATGAACTTTGAGAATTTCACTGCGTCCAGCATAATCAGGACGATCCACCACAACTTGACGGTCAAAACGACCTGGACGCAACAATGCTGCATCCAAAACATCAGGACGGTTGGTAGCAGCAATAATGATAATGCCGGTGTTGCCCTCAAAGCCGTCCATTTCGGTCAGCAACTGGTTGAGAGTTTGTTCACGTTCATCATTACCACCACCTAAACCTGCACCCCGTTGACGACCTACAGCGTCAATTTCATCGATGAAGACGATACAAGGAGCATTAGACTTAGCTTGCTCGAACAAGTCACGCACGCGGGATGCACCTACACCCACGAACATTTCTACGAACTCGGAACCAGAGATGGAGAAGAAGGGAACACCCGCTTCACCTGCTACAGCACGAGCTAGTAAAGTTTTACCTGTACCAGGAGGACCAACTAGCAGCACACCTTTAGGAATTTTTGCACCAACGGCGGTAAAGCGATCGGCGTTTTTGAGAAAGTCAACAACTTCGTTTAGTTCCAGCTTCGCTTGGTCGATACCAGCAACATCACCAAAGGTTACTTGGGTTTGCGGTTCCATTTGCACTCTGGCTTTAGACTTACCAAAGTTCATTGCTTGGCTGCCGGGACCATTTTGGGCACGACGCAGCAAAAAGAATAAGCCAACTAAAAGTAATACTGGGAAAAATAAGCTGCTGAGTGCCTTAAACCAAAATCCTTCATCGGTTTGCGGCAAAACGGAAATATCAACACCTTTAGCCGTAAGAGTGTTGATCAGGTCTGGATCGTTGACCAAGGTGACTATAAACTGGGTTCCTTGATTCGACTTGACAACAGCCGTAGACCGATCTGCACTTAAACTAACTTTTGCAACGTTGTTATTTTCAACTTCTTGAATAAACTGGCTGTAACGCCATGTTTCTCTGCTTTGGGGTTGTTTGTCAAAGAATGCTGTTCCTAAAGCTATGACAACAATAAAAAGCAGCGCGTACAGCCCCGCATTTCTCCATCTTTTATTCACGCTTGGTCAATCCTCCAATACTTTTTGTGCGTTAGCTTCCAGCCGGCGTTTCGCGCCATCGCGTAGCGTCTCTGTTGAGAGAGGGCATTATAAGAATTATGTTAACTTATCTTAAGGTATATCAGATTGCCGCACCCTCATGCTAAACAAATTCCCGCAATTGCTGAAAAATCCCATGCCTGGGATCATATTCTAGCTTTCCTGTCGGCTGAATGACGGTGTGGATGGGGATAATTTCGACTACACAATTACTGTAGGCGATCGCTTCAAATTTTTTGACTAACTCTGGTGTCCAAGGTTCCTCTCTCACCACCTGCTGCTGAGTGTGAAGGTAATTTATTAATTGCTCACGCATAATTCCTGGCAAAATTCCTTCTTTTGGCGTCCACCAACTCCCATCAAACCATCCCCAAAGATTGCCGGTGCTCGTTTCTAGCCAATTTCCCCCTTGCGAAACTAAAATCGCTTCTTCAGCATTCAACTTTTGAGCACTATTTTTTGCCAACCAAGCACTCAAATAATTTCCAGTTTTGTGAATCGGGAGACTGCGATCAAGTTCTGGTATGGAAAGGGCGCAAATAATACCATTTTTTTGCTGATAAGTCAAATTCGACATTAATAATCTGCCAGTTATCCACTCCCGTCCATCAGGAAAGACAGTAATCCTGAGAATAGGAAAGTGTGCCATGATAACTTGTGCGCCTTGACGCAGACGCTTCCAGTCTGGTTGCTGCCAACCAAAAGTTTGTAAACTAAATTGCAGGCGATCGCAGTGTGACAGCCAATTAGTTAAACTACTATCCAGCGAGTTATGATAAACCCGCAACGTAGTAAAAACCGTCGCTCCATAAACTAACCCCGGATCGTCAATTGCTAATTCCAGAGTTTGAGACTCAATTAATTTGCCGTTATACCAAAACAAAGCAAGTATTAGTAGTTAGAAGTTAGTAGTTAATATTTGCAACTAACAAATAATACCATTTGTTTATTAGTATACATAAAAATACTCTTAACAAGTCCGCGTAGGCTGGCTTCCTACGCACAACGTCCCAGGCTTCCAGTCTGAACGCGATCGCGTTCAGACTGGAAGCCTGGGACGTTG
>CASBQC010000372.1 GCA_949127805.1 Nostocales cyanobacterium PMM_0081 | reverse complement strand
GATAAATAATTCCTGATTTTCCGTAGCTTGGTTAAGTTTAGTGCAAGTTACCTAGCCCTACTACTGAGGCTCTAATAAGAGCGATGGAAGTAGTCTAAAGTTTAGTAGTTGCGATTCTCCAAGTATCTACTCCAAGTAACGCGATGAAGCTCTCTTCTGACCCTAGTCCTTACTCTTGGCTCAAATTTCTGGCTTTTAAGGGCAAACAGCAGCTTGTCAAAAACTTGCTAATATCTTGATGTGCTGCTGTAACACAGGTGACAATTTTGCATAAATGCCATGCAGTTTTGACGCTTTGTAGGCTAATATCTATAATCTGACGTGTCAAATCTTCTGTGAATTGATTAAAATATCGTTGTATACAATAAGAAGAGTTTGTCAACTTTCATAAGGTTGAAATCTAATTTCTTGCGCTAAGGTGTGATTAAGACCGAATTGAAGGAGCGCTGATTCTGCCCAATTCCTTAACTCCTCAGTTGAGGTGATTGGAAAAAACTCAGTTGAGTGCTTGAATATGAGCAACACAACTATTCAGTTCGGATGCATCGTGCAAGCGGGCAACCTTAATCTGAGAAAGCGAGAGGCTACGATCAAGCATTCATAACGTCTCAACTGAAGGGCGTTAAGGCGATATCTAGTCTAGGCAAATTATCACTCAGTAAGATATGAAGTTAATGTAAAAAGGGCTGCACTAAAACATCTAAACTGAGCTAATATTAAATGCACTCTTCCTAAGTAGTTGATGTTTTAGATAATACTACATAATGAGAAAAAAGCAAGTATACCTCAGTTTGAATGTAATGATAATGCCACTGTAAATCCAAAAAAAGATTTGGCAAAATTTCCGGGTATAACTACCTTGAACAATATCTTTTAGGTAGAACAGGCTCAACTTTACTTAAAGACTTCATTGTAATTACACAAAAAGAGTGCAATTTCTGTGAAACAGGCTACAATCGGAACAGTCTTTACATAAACATCTCCCAAGAGTCATATTAGTTTTATATGGAGTGGTGAGTTTTTTTAGCAGGATGAGTATTTTTTAGAGCAGTTAGTCAAAAGTGATGTGCAACAGCAACACTGATGGCGTTTGCTTTGATAAAAGAAGTCAGTTTAAACGGCGGCTTCGGACTTAAGCTAAAAACACCTCCCTTAGGAGAGGTAAAGATTCCGAAAATATTAGTGGCTTCAGCCTAGCCCTGTATTTTCGGTTGTCGGAAAGCTCATTTATAAGAGCAGTAAAAACATCTTGAGTAATTGATTCTGCAAGGAGCATGAGGAACGCGGCATGAACCAGGCTAACAACGTACTCGAAAGCATTTATCAGCCTGACCTAGAAATAATGAATCAGCCTGAGCTCGAGTTAGAAGAACTCTTAATCGAGGATGAAGAGGACTTGCTTATTAACGATGAAGGCGACGATGAATTTTTAGAGCCTCAGTCTGATGAGGACGACGCAAAGTCTGGGAAAGCCGCTAAATCGCGTCGCCGGACCCAAAGCAAGAAAAAGCACTACACCGAAGATTCGATTCGGCTTTACTTGCAAGAAATTGGTCGTATTCGTTTGCTTCGAGCAGATGAAGAAATTGAACTGGCACGAAAGATTGCCGACTTGCTGGAGTTAGAAAGAGCACGCGAAAAACTTTTAGAACAGTTGGATCGCGATCCGAAGGATAGCGAATGGGCAGAAGCAGTGCAACTGCCGCTACCTGCGTTTCGTTATCGCCTGCACGTTGGTCGCAGGGCGAAAGATAAGATGGTGCAATCTAACCTACGCCTAGTAGTTTCAATTGCCAAGAAGTATATGAATCGTGGCTTGTCCTTCCAAGACTTAATTCAGGAAGGTAGCCTAGGTTTGATTCGCGCTGCCGAAAAGTTTGACCACGAAAAAGGTTATAAGTTTTCTACATACGCTACGTGGTGGATTCGTCAAGCAATTACTCGTGCGATCGCTGACCAATCTCGCACTATCCGACTTCCGGTTCATCTTTATGAAACCATCTCTCGGATTAAGAAAACCACCAAGCTGCTTTCTCAAGAAATGGGTCGCAAACCCACTGAAGAAGAAATCGCTACTCGTATGGAAATGACTATCGAGAAGCTGCGGTTTATTGCTAAATCTGCACAACTGCCGATTTCTTTAGAAACCCCTATTGGGAAAGAAGAAGATTCCCGACTCGGCGATTTTATTGAGTCAGATGGCGAAACCCCAGAAGACCAAGTTTCCAAAAATCTCCTGCGCGAAGACCTAGAAAAAGTCCTCGACAGTCTTAGCCCTCGCGAACGCGATGTTCTCAGACTGCGCTACGGCTTAGATGACGGTCGCATGAAGACACTTGAGGAAATTGGGCAGATTTTCAACGTCACCCGCGAACGGATTCGTCAAATTGAGGCGAAGGCATTACGCAAGTTACGTCACCCAAATCGCAACAGCGTTCTCAAAGAGTATATTCGGTAGTTAGTGGATAGTGGATAGTGGATAACTGTTGACTATTAACCCTTCGGGTTCGACACTCAACTAACAACCATTAACAATTATAAAAAACCTGGAAGTGAATTAACACTCCCAGGTTTTTTGATTTATTAAGATATTTATCGTTTTAAATATTAAAGAATGCCCCAGAAGTGTAGAAAGCCTTGACCAGAAAATATCTCAATTAAAGCAGCGGCTAAAAAGCCAATCATTGCCAAGCGACCGTTCCAAATTTCTGCTTGTGGGGTGAAGCCCCAACGCCAAGCATTACGATCTTCGATTACGGGGGTGGCAACTTTTGTAGTATTTGTAGTCATGGTTGGTACTCCAAAGTGGATTTACGAAACTTTGTTACTCTATGTAAACTAATATAACAACATTTTTCTAAAATGCAACACAATATTTAAAATCTTGTGATGTTTTGTTAACTTTGATAGCAATAACTGATATTAAGAACAGACTAAGGAATTCACGACATGAATCATTAAGGCTGAGGTGACAAAGCTTTTAAATTTTGCTTTGTCACAACCAATTAAGCTTATCGCTATTTTATTGCAATTATTTTATCTGTTTTGGTGTCAGATATCAAGTTTTTTTTTACTTGACCTTTGATGTTATGGGCGAATGCTGCTGTATACAGTATTTGAAATTAGTAGTAATTATTTGCATTTAATAGTAGAGACGTTCCGGCGGAATGTCTCTACTACTCAGGTGAGTTTTGTCAATTTAAAGATTAAATTTTGTCAGATACAGGGTATTTCAGATAAATGAGGTACATGCGTAAAACCGAAAATATCGTAGAGACTACCAAGTGCTACGTCTCTACCTGTACCCCTTAAACATGCAAACTGCTGTAAATTAATACCATTTCACGAAAAGACTGATACAAATTATTCTCTACCCCCTGCAAAGCTGCTGAAGAGAAGTATCAACCTGAAAGTAAAACGGTATAAATTGCCAGAAATTTTCACGTCCTACCTAAGAACGCACTTCAGCCACGGTGATGATTTTTTCATCGCGGTTCAGCTGGAGAACGCTTTCACCTGTAGCATCTCTGCCTAACAAAGGTACGGTTTCTACGGAAAGGCGCACTACCCGCTCTCGATTTGTGATTAGCGCTACCTCAGTTCGGGCGATCGCCATTACCATACCAGCTAAGTTGTCAGTTTTATTCTTAAACTTCAGCGCTTGCGTCCCCAAATCACCGCGATTAGCCAGTTTAAAATCTTTCACTGGTATTCGTTTGGCATATCCATCTTGAGTAACCAGCAAGAGATTATTATCCTTGGCAAAAGTGACACAACCGACCATTTGCTGTTTCAGCAGCCGTAATGCTTGCAACCCCATAGCAGTACGACCCATAATCGGTAGTTGTTCATCATTTATTGGAAACCGCAACAGCCGTCCACCAGAACTGGCAACAATTAGATGTTCTCCGGGAGTAGCAAATTGGCTAAATAACAATTCATCCTCATCTTTGAGCTTTAAAATTGTAATTCCGCGACGAGTCAGATTAGTAAATTCCCCAAGGGAAAGGCGCTTAATTCGTGCCTGCTTTGTCAAAAGAATCATTTGGGAGGTTTCGGCGTTTTCTGGTAGCACAAAACGGTTGATAACAGCTTCTTGAGAACTTTGAGCAGTATTACTCAGCATAGTTATCAGCGGTTTTCCCCGTGGAGAACGTCCCGTAGTTGGGGGAATGTCTCCCACGTTCACAGGGTAGACTTTGCCACCACTAGTTAACACCATTAACTCTTTGTCTGTATCAGTCACAGCTGTTTGGATAATGAAGTCATTATCCGGCAAACCGTTTTCTGCTTTCGGTTTTTTAGCTGATGGCTGAGTACGACGCACATAGCCCCGCTGACTAAACTCTAAAACAACTTCTTCTGGAGGCTCTTCGGATTTTGGATTTTGGATTTTGGATTTTGGATTCTCCTCCTTATTGGTTGTCTGCAAGGAGTCTTCTTGCCCCTTTATCTGGGTATCAAGAGCCAAAAGTTTGGTACGACGAGCATCGCTGTACTTGCGCTTGAGAGTACGCAAGTCTTTTTTCAGTGCTTTGAGTAACTCTTTTCTGTCGTTAAGCAACCGCTGTAATAATTCAATTTCCTCAGCTAATTGCTCAAATTCCCGCTGTAAGTTTTGCTGTTCTAAACTGGTGAGACGTCGTAGCGGCATAGCTAAAATCGCATCTGCTTGGACTTCAGTCAAATCCAGCAGACTACACAAATCGATTTTTGCGCTAGTGCCATCAGCCGCTTGCCGCAAAATCCAAATCACATCATCTAAGTTAGATAATGCTTTTAGCAAGCCTTCAAGTAAATGTAGGCGATTTTGTGCTTTTTCTAACTCGTGGGTATAACGTCGATTAAGAGTATGTTCGCGGAAACTTAAAAATTCCTGCAACAAATGACGTAAACTTAGCTGGCGCGGTTGTCCATCGACGATCGCTAAAAGAATTGCCCCAAAATTAGTTTGCAGAGCGGTTTGGTGATACAAATGCCCAAGAACATCTTGTTCTTTAGTATCACGTTTAAGTTCAATGACTACCCGCATACCTTCGCGATCGCTTTCATCCCGAAGATCGGAAATTCCCTGCAAGCGACCTTGATTGACTAATTCCGCTACTTTCTCAATCCAGGCTGCCTTATTCACTTGATAAGGCAATTCTGTGATGATAATTGCTGTTCGCCGTTTGCTGCCCCTAACTGGTGCCATTTCCTCTATTTGGGCAACTCCTCGCAGCACAATACTACCTTTACCTGTGGTGTATGCCTCGCGAATACCAGTATCACCGATTATTTCCCCGCCGGTGGGAAAATCAGGACCTGGAATTAACTGAAATAATTTTTCATCACTTAAATCAGGATTGTCGATTAAGGCAATTAACCCATCAACAACTTCTCCTAAGTTGTGCGGTGGAATATTCGTCGCCATCCCTACTGCAATACCCGAACAGCCATTTAGCAACAAGAACGGTAACTGCGCTGGTAACACTGTTGGTTCTTGCTGGGAATTATCGAAGTTACCGATAAATTCCACCGTTTCTTCACCAATTTCTGTCAGCATTCCCTCATGGCTGATGGCTGCTAGGCGAGTTTCGGTGTAGCGCATCGCTGCGGGTGGGTCGTTATCCACACTGCCAAAGTTGCCATGTCCTGCCAATAAGGGATAGCGACTGGAAAACTCCTGCACCAACCGAACCAAAGCGTCATAAACCGATTGGTCGCCGTGGGGATGATATTTACCGAGTACGTCTCCGACTACACGAGCGCACTTACGATAGGGTCTGTCGGGGGTCAAACCGAGTTCGTGCATGGCATACAAAATGCGCCGATGCACTGGTTTTAAGCCATCACGCACGTCTGGTAACGCCCGCCCAACAATCACACTCATGGCATATTCAAGGTAAGATCGTTGCATCTCCGTGTGCAGGGCTGTGGTGATTACCTGTCCCGTTGAGAGAAGGTTTAACTGTTTTGCCATGAGTTTTTTCCCTGAATTTTCACTACACAAAAATCTCTATAAATGAACACAGCAGCAACCACAGCATAACGGATGAAATGAAATTAATAACACAATCTTGACAGTCATAAGGCAAAAACCAGTAGTATTATCCGTCATATGATGGGGATACACATTGATTTTTTTTAAGTAGGTAGACAACTGTTTTGATTAAACTGGTAATTTCCGTCACCCCTATAAGTTAAATTCTCGTCAACACCCCGCACCTATTGGCGCTTAGGCTTCTAGCCTCAATCCTTTAGGATTAGTTGACCCGACTCAGTACCTTGTGTACTACGTTATTGGTAAGTGTTGAAGTTCTCACTCCGGGATACGCAGCCAGTTCCGGACTCTGAAACCGAACGATTAAACAAGTTTAGAGGGTTAAGCTAGTGTCGAAGCGGAAAGTACCGACCAATAACATTGTCTAGGCTAACATTACCCCGGAAGGGAGGTTCCGCAAGGAACAAAACCGTTATGCGTACAGGGTGAAAGATGTCAGTTCGTAATTGTCCGAACGAAAGTAGAAAACAAAACTACACGGTATTTAGTAACTCCAAGGCGGTAATGGTGTTTAAATCCAATATAAAGCCGTCAAACGAAGGACGGGGTTTCCACCCACATTTTCGATGAAAACTGTTTTGATTGTCGAAGACGATCTGATTAATGCTCGTGTTTTTTCCAAAATTTTGACCAAGCGCGGTGGCTTGGAGGTAAAACATACTGAAAATGTGGAAGAAGTAATGAAAATTGCCTCTTCTGGTGAAGCAGACATTATTTTGATGGATGTTTCTCTTTCAAGAAGTGTTTACCAAGGTAAGTCTGTTGATGGTATCAAGATTACACAAATGTTGAAATCAGATCCACAAACAGCAAATTTACCTGTTATTTTGGTAACGGCACACGCGATGGAAGGCGATCGCGAGAACTTTCTCAAGCAAAGCGGTGCTGATGGTTACATCTCTAAACCAGTTGTTGACCATCAACAGTTTGTTGACCAAATCATCGCACTGCTACCCAAACAGGACAATTGACAATTTATTTAGTAACTGTCGCCCAACATATTGACGGGCGACTGTTTACTTTTTACACTTTAGTATATATGTACTGTTAAATGGTG
>CASBQC010000371.1 GCA_949127805.1 Nostocales cyanobacterium PMM_0081 | reverse complement strand
TACAAGAGCAGGCTCAATAGCTAAACTCAACTGTTTTTTTAGTTCAGAGACATCTTTATTTTCTTCAAATGCTTCTTTAAGAGGTACAATGAGTGAACCCGTCAAATCTGTCTCAACTTCTGCAAATATTTCAAAAAGCGAAGTAAACAAAGGATTGTTAATTTTTTCTTTTTTTAACTTAGTTATTGATTTCTCTCTTTTTAGTGAAGTAACTGCCTCTCTTAATGCTTCTATAATTTTTTTTATATCTGTGATAAATTTTTCGTTTATATCTCTAATTGAATTTGGCAAGCTTAGACGAATATTGTTGATTGCTGATAGTTTTTGACTAATCTCTCCTTGTGTGTTAGTTTTTCTCAAATCGACAAGATACTTTGTTGTCTCTTCTAAGACATCGCAGTTAATCAAAACCTCAGTTAAAGCTGGGAGCAAAACAAGTTGTGGAAATGATTCTTTAATACGACTGCGTAGTGTATTCCACAATACTTTTCCATAAGTAATATCCAAGGCATATTCGAGAATTCCCCTCATTTTTTCGTCGTCAATATCAATATGTTCATCTTCATTCACCATCTGTTGGATATGTGATATCTCTGATTTCCATTTTTTATCTGATGGTCTGTCTTTGGTCAGAGCACCTAAACAAGTATCACTATAAAACATATCTTTTAAAAGTCGCACCCGTATGGCTGGGTCAATTAATGATGATTGACTCAAAGGTGCTGAACCCCAAGCACATTGAGCATAATAAAGAAGTAATGAATTAAAAGGTATAATTTCAGGCGTTTCTGGCAGTGATAATATGGTTTTAATTTCTTCCTTAAGCTGAGAAATACGCTCTTCCAATGGCAAATCTCTAGCATCTCTACGGTTAACTTTGTTTAAGATAAAGATTATAGAATCAGTACGACCTTGCTGAAATTCTACAGATTGTTTCAACTCTTTTAGTAAGGCTTGCCTATGTTCTTCATCTACCTGTGAATAATCGAGGGCAACAATACTAAAAGCTTTGTTAACTCTTTGCTGAATAACTTTAAGATTGCGATCATCTGTAGGTGATTTTAGTCCTGGTAAGTCAATAAATTCAACATCTACTCCAGGAGGCAGTTCTAACAGACTTGGATCGCAAACAGGTAGAAGTTTAACAGATACAGTTATTCTTGGTGGTTCAATGTCTTCCTGTGTTTTACGCTTATCACGATAAACCTGCATTATATCATTGCGAATTTGGTTATAAAGCGTTTCATCGCTTAATCCCATCTCTTCACCAGTTTTCCATTTAGCGTTATTTGTATCTTCAATATCTAGCTCACTTTGATCGGTCTTGGAATGCTTGATAGTTAAGATTCCTGCACTCGTTTCTTGAGCTTCAATAGGGGCAATTTCATGACCAATCAAGGCATTAATTATGGTAGACTTGCCAGAGGAGGTTGTACCAATCATTGCAATAGATAGGCTAGGCTTTTCTAATTTCTTTACAGCTTCTTGGTATGTTGTAAGGAAATCATTATAAGTTTCTCTAATAGTCTTTTTGATATTATTATCATCGTTGGAATCATCCCGGACATCAAAATCTTCACGATATGGATAAGTTTCTATTAAGGATTCGATAAATTGACTCAGAGATATTAACTCTGTAAGAGTAATACTTAATAATTCTTCAACGTTATTGCTCATAAGTATATACTTGTTATTCTCCGTGTTTTCTTAAGAGTCGCTGAATTTCTATTTTCTGTTCTTCGTGTTTAAGTGCCTCGTCATATTTCTCTAAGGACTTGCAAGCATTGCTCAGATTGTACCTTAAAAATACTTAATTGCCTCCTCCAAGTTTTTGTTCTCGTAAACTGTAAGCATGACCTCAGTAGAAGACAAAAAGTTGCAAAAATAGAGAGGGAAAGGGTTTGATAAAATTTAACTTTGGATAAAAAGAGGTGTTCGCGAACAATTTTTTAACTTTTGTATAGATGCGACATGTCTCGTCTATACAAAAGTTAATATCTCTCTTTTACCTTTTGCTTTTTACCTTTATTTCGGTCTCATTCTAGGGATTAGGGGCTAGGAGGAAATTGAACTAACAACTAATAATCCCTAATCCTAATTCCTCATCCCTCATCTTTAGCACCCAGTCCCTAATCCCCAGTCTTTAGTGCCTACTTCGGTCCCATTCCCACAGTACCGGCATAAACAGCGCGATCGCCTAATTCATCTTCAATTCGCAACAAGCGATTATATTTTGCTACACGTTCGCTGCGACACAAAGAACCAGTTTTGATTTGACCGGCACGAGTTGCCACAGCTAAATCGGCAATAGTCGTATCTTCAGTTTCACCGGAACGATGGCTGATAACCGACCGGAAACCGTTACGAGTCGCTAAATCAATCGTTTCCAAAGTTTCTGTCAGCGAACCAATTTGATTAAGTTTAATCAAAATGGCGTTAGCGGATTTTTGCTCAATGCCTTTCTGTAAGCGTGTGGCATTAGTTACAAATAAATCATCACCTACTAACTGCACGCGATCGCCTAATTTAGTCGTAAGTAACTGCCAACTTTGCCAATCTTCCTCATGCAAGCCATCCTCAATCGATACAATCGGGTATTGATCGACTAATTGCCCTAAATAATCAACAAATTCAACCGGGGAATGAGGTTTACCATCATAGACATATTGTCCTTCCTTGTAAAACTCACTCGCTGCCACATCCAAAGCCAAAGCGACTTCTTCCCCTGGTTTGTAACCTGCTTTCTCAATCGCTGCTACCAGCAATTCTAAAGCAACCTGATTCGACTCTAGGTTAGGGGCAAAACCACCTTCATCCCCCACGCCGGTGAGGAGACCTTTATCATCCAATACTTTGGCGAGAGTGGCAAATACCTCCGCACCCCAACGCAAAGCTTCTTTAAAAGAAGACGCACCAATGGGGACAATCATAAACTCTTGAAAGTCCACATTATTTGAAGCGTGCGCTCCACCGTTAATCACATTCATCAACGGTACTGGCAACAAATTTGCCAAAGGTCCACCCAAATAGCGATATAGGGGAAGTCCTAGAGATTCGGCACCAGCTTTAGCGGCTGCTAGGGAAACTGCTAAAATCGCATTTGCGCCCAAATTGGATTTATTAGCCGAACCATCTAAAGCAATCATCGTGCGATCGATGAGTTCTTGGTTGAGGGCATCCATGTTGATTAACTTCGGCGCAAGTATCTCTTTGACGTTCTGCACCGCCTTCAGCACCCCTTTGCCCCCGTAACGACCTTTTTCGCCATCCCGCAGTTCGTGCGCCTCAAAAGTGCCTGTGGAAGCGCCACTAGGAACCTGTGCCAATCCTATAGCACCGTTTACCAAATGCACTTCGGCTTCAATTGTCGGTCTGCCACGAGAGTCGAGAATTTCACGAGCAGCGATCGCTTCAATAGCAGTATCTATGTTAATCATCTTTCCTTTGTCCTTTAGATGAAAGAGCAAACAGCCTATTGGTTCCGACGATCTAGCATAGGCGTTCCGGGGACTTTATACGCTCAGATTTAACAACATTTCCAGAGATTTGTTTGCGGACACGTCCGAAAATGAACTATGCGTTATCCAGAACCCCTACAAGACGTAGCAGTGCTACGTCTCTACATTCTTTTCCACTTGTATGTCTATTTACAGCTTTGCGTAAAATCATGGCGAATTGAGGGTTAAAATTTAAACGCAGAGGGACGCAGAGGTCAGCGCAAAGGGACGCGGAGAATTCGCGCTCGTATTAATAAAATGCTGTACTAAGTGCTATTTGTGAAAGTGTGCAGCACAGATGCGAGCATCCCCATCTAAAATCGGTAAAGAAGCAATCAAGAATAATTATGCGCTTACTACACACAATGCTACGCGTCGGCAACCTGGAAGAGTCCTTAAAATTTTACTGTAATGTCCTGGGAATGAAATTACTGCGACGAAAAGATTATCCAGGTGGAGAATTTACCCTCGCTTTTGTCGGTTACGGTGACGAAACAGACAATACAGTGCTAGAACTAACCTACAACTGGGGTGTTGAAAAATACGACTTAGGTAATGCTTACGGTCACATTGCCTTAGGAGTCGATGATATTTACTCTACCTGTGACGAAATCAAAAAGACTGGTGCTAAAGTAGTCCGAGAACCAGGACCGATGAAACACGGTTCAACGGTAATTGCTTTTGTCGAAGATCCAGATGGGTACAAAGTAGAACTTATTCAACTAAGTACTCAGGGTTCAAATGCGAAACAGGAGTCACAAGAGAAACTTGTAACTCAGTAATTATGTTGTTACATAGGTGAGATTTCGCGTGAAGCAATGTCTGCGGCAAAGAATTTATTCTCAAAGGTTGTCACTCGTAGTAAACGCTTTAGCGCTTATTTTAGGGACTAAAGTGCCTACTACGAGTATTATGTGCCAATTGCGTAAGTCCTATTGGATTGTGGTAGTAAGTATTATCACTACACTTTTCCAGGCATTATTGCCATTAAAGGCACAGTCTCTCCCTTTAATGGCACAGCCAGAGGATGAGGAAACAAGGGAGATAGGAAATAAATCTGCTAATGTGGACGCGGATTCTGAGTTTTTAACTCAACAAACTTCGGTTTCTCAATTGTCTGATGTTCAACCAACAGATTGGGCTTATCAGGCATTGCGATCGCTTATGGAACGCTATAATATTATCTCTGGTTTTTCTAATGGCACTTTTAAAGGCAATCGTCCTCTGAGTCGTTATGAATTTGCGGCTGGTCTAGCGGCTACTTTAGATAAAGTTGAAGGCTTGATTGCGACAGCGATCGGCGACCAATACATTCAAGAAGATATTATCACCTTACGACGGTTGCAAAAAGAATATCGGTCTGCTTTAGATGATTTGCAAAAACGTGTCAACACAACAAGCGATCGCGCAAATTATCTCGAAGCACATCAATTCTCTACCACAACAACGCTTAAAGGTCAATTAATTTTTGCCCCCACCAGCGGTAGTAATGCTAACACTACCATAGTCACCCGTGAGCGCTTAAATCTCAATACCAGCTTTAACGAAAAAGATTTACTCGTCACCCAGTTAGAATCTGGTAATAATGGTGGTGATGCGATTAATTTAGCACAGCAGAAAAACTCTAATAATCTGGCAAACAGCGGCTTTATCGGCAATTATGGAGGACTCGATTACACCAACGTAGACGAAAACTTACATTTGAGACGCTTGTATTACTCGTTTCGTCCCTCACCAGATTTGGCTGTAACCGTTGGGGCAAAAATGCTGCCACGGGATTTTATAGATCGTAACACATATGCTAACAACGAAGCCGTTGATTTTAGTTCCACCTTTTTTATCAATAATCCTCTGATTGTTCAAAATCAAATAGATCGAGAAGGTGGTGCCGGTGCCGCGATCGCATGGAAACCAAAAAATAGCAAATTCACCGTGCGATCGCTTTACATCGCCGGCAACGCTAATCAATCTAATTCAACCACAGACGGGGGTTTATTTGGCGATCGCCATCAAGCCAGTGTAGAAGTAGAATATTCCCCAAGTTCGCGCTTTGCATTGCGACTACAATATACGAATGCGGAAATTAACAACACTGATATTAATGCCTTTGGTGTCAATGCCGAATATAGTTTAAATCGCAACACCGGAATTTTTACGCGCTTGGGAGTCGGTAACTACCAAGGATTCAATACTGCCATCAACCAAAGTATAGATTTACATCCTTTAAGTTGGGCGATCGGTGTCGGTTTTCGTAACTTCCTTCTTCCCGGAACAGTTGCTGGTGTAGCGATCGGTCAACCTTTTGTGACTGACGGTTTTGGTAACGCGACCCAAACCAACTTTGAGGCGTTCTACAATCTACAGTTGAGCGACAATATAAGTATTACCCCTATACTATCTCTAGTCAGCAACCCTAATAACGATAGCTCCAACGGCACCATCTGGCAAAGTACACTCAGAACCGTGTTTTCGTTTTAAATTAGGAAATGGGGAATGGGGAATTGGGCACGCTCGATTGGGGGCAATGGGAATTTAAAGAAGCGGCTGTAAGTGATGCGCGTTCTAATAAGATTCTTTGCAAGCTCTATGGCACTGCCCAATTCCCCATTACTAATTCAAAATTAAACCGCTTTCTCCATGCGGATAAACGTCTATGATGCTTGAATCATCATTATTTGGAAACCTCTTTAATCCAAAATCTAAAATCTAAAATCTAAAATCGTAAAGATGCAGCCTACAGATCCAAATAAATTTACTGATAAAGCCTGGGAAGCGATCGTTAAATCTCAGGATGTAGTCCGTGCTTATCAACAACAGCAATTAGATGTTGAACATTTAATTATCGCTTTATTAGAAGAACCGACTGGATTAGCAACACGCATTCTCGGTCGGTGTGAGGTTGATCCGTTTCGCTTGCAACAGCAAGTTGAAGCATTTACCCAACGTCAGCCGAAAGTTGGCAAAAACGAGCAGCTTTACCTCGGTCGCAATTTAGATATGATGTTAGATCGAGCCGAAGAAGCCAGAGTTAGGATGAAGGATTCCTTCATTTCTGTGGAACATATGCTTCTGGCTTTTGCGGAAGATGAACGCATCGGACGCAAAATGTTCAAAGCTTTTGATTTAGACTCCTCCAAGTTAGAGACTACCATTAAAACCGTTCGCGGTAGCCAAAAAGTAACCGATCAAGCTCCTGAATCTCGTTACGAAGCTTTGCAAAAGTTCGGCACAGACTTGACAGAACAGGCAAAAGCTGGTAGGCTCGATCCGGTAATCGGACGCGATGACGAAATTCGCCGCGTAATTCAGGTATTGTCACGCCGTAGCAAGAATAACCCGGTATTGATTGGGGAACCTGGGGTAGGTAAAACAGCGATCGCTGAAGCTTTAGCACAGCGCATGGTTAACGGTGACGTTCCCGAATCTTTGAAAAACCGCCAGTTAATCTCCCTAGATATGGGTAGTTTGATTGCTGGGGCAAAATACCGAGGCGAATTTGAAGACCGTTTAAAAGCAGTTTTACGTGAAGTTACTGAATCAAACGGTCAAATTGTCTTATTTATTGATGAGTTGCATACCGTTGTTGGTACTGGTTCTAACCAACAAGGAGCGATGGATGCCGGGAATTTACTGAAACCGATGTTAGCACGGGGAGAATTGCGTTGTATTGGTGCGACAACCTTAGATGAGTACCGTAAATACATTGAAAAAGATGCCGCATTAGAAAGACGGTTTCAGCAAGTATTTGTCGATCAGCCTAGCGTGGAAAACACCATTTCCATTTTACGCGGTTTGAAAGAACGTTACGAAGTGCATCATAATGTCAAGATTTCTGACTCGGCGTTAGTAGCAGCAGCTACCTTGTCAGCAAGATATATAAGCGATCGCTTTTTGCCAGATAAAGCGATCGACTTAGTAGATGAAGCCGCAGCGCAGCTGAAAATGGAAATTACCTCCAAACCAGCGGAGTTGGAAACCATAGACCGCCGGTTAATGCAGCTAGAAATGGAAAAGCTGTCATTAGCAGGAGAAGAGAAAGGTACGACTCAGACAAAAGAGCGTTTAGAGCGAATTGAGCAAGAAATTGCCAATTTAACCGAAAAACAGCACGTATTTAACGAGAAATGGCAAGGTGAAAAGCAGCTATTAGAAGCTATCAGCGCTTTAAAGAAACAAGAAGAAGCATTGCGGGTACAAATTGAGCAAGCCGAACGCGCTTACGATCTCAACAAAGCTGCCAAGTTAAAATATGACGATTTGGAGCGAGTACAGCGCGAGTTGGAAGTCAAAGAAGCGCAACTTTTGGAAACTCAAAACCAAGGTACTACCTTACTGCGGGAACAAGTCACCGAAGCTGATATTGCCGAAATCGTCGCAAAATGGACAGGAATTCCTGTAAATCGCCTTTTGGAATCAGAACGGCAAAAATTACTGCAACTAGAAAGCCATTTGCACGAACGAGTTATTGGGCAAGAAGAAGCTGTAGAAGCAGTATCAGCAGCAATTCGTCGCGCTCGTGCGGGGATGAAAGACCCAGGACGCCCCATTGGCTCATTTTTGTTCATGGGACCGACTGGAGTGGGTAAAACCGAGCTTGCGCGGGCATTAGCGCAGTTTCTCTTTGATTCTAGTGACGCATTGGTGCGGCTGGATATGTCTGAGTATATGGAGAAACATTCAGTTTCCCGGTTAGTGGGAGCGCCTCCCGGATATGTAGGCTACGAAGAAGGCGGTCAACTTTCCGAAGCAATTCGCCGCCGTCCTTACTCAGTGGTGCTTTTGGATGAAGTGGAAAAAGCGCATCCAGACGTATTTAACATTTTGTTGCAGGTGTTAGATGACGGTAGAATTACTGATTCACAGGGAAGAACCGTTGATTTTAGAAACACCGTAATTGTGATGACAAGTAACATCGGTAGCGAATACATTCTTGATCTATCTGGTGATGATTCTAAATATGACATGATGCAAAAGCGGGTAACAGAAGCTTTGCGATCGCACTTTCGCCCAGAGTTTCTCAACCGCGTCGATGATATAATTATTTTTCACACCCTCAGTCGCCAAGAAATGCGGCATATCGTGAAGATTCAACTCAAACGGGTGCAAAATTTACTAGCAGACCAAAAAATATCATTGGAAATATCGCAAGCGGCGTGCGATCGCTTAGTCGAAATCGGTTACGATCCAATTTACGGTGCACGTCCCATCAAACGGGCAATTCAGCGAGAAGTAGAAAATGCGATCGCTACCAAGTTGTTAGAGAACACTTTTATCTCTGGCGATACCATTTTAATCGACAAAGGTGATAACGGACTCACCTTTACTAAAAAAGTGACAGTTAAAGTCTCAGTCCCACAAATTACTACATTATCACGGGAAGAATAGTCGTAGAGACGTTCCGCCGGAACGTCTCTACAATATATATGATTTGTTGGCGTTGCTGCTATGCGAGTATGAAAATGATTTTGTTAAATACTAAAACCCTTGTAGAGACGTAGCAATGCTACGTCTTTTCTGGTATGTGATTTGTCCGACATAATATAATTTGAGTCGGATTTATCCGACTTTAGCCTTCAGACTGGGACTTAAGTCCCAGTCTGCTGGTAATGACAAAGATATTTTTTACCTTAAATTGTTACTCGGACTGATTTTTTGGGAAAAATTTAATAGTAAACCCACAACTTTAGTCAGTCCATTTTATGCAACTCATTAGCTCATTAAACCTGAAAAATTCGGAATATTTATCAAAAGATAGGCTGATTAGTTACCACCACCAGTTGCGTCTAATATTTACATTAGGCTCACAGGTAAAAAACATCCTGGAAATTGGGATTTTTAATTCCCTGTTAACGGATATCCTCAAACGCAATGGCTACAACGTAACCACTGCTGATATTGACCCCAACTTAGAACCAGACATAATTTTGGATCTAACAACTGATTTTTCCACCCTCAAAGATAAATTTGATGCAATTGTGCTGTTTCAGGTGCTGGAACATTTGCCTTATGAACAATCAGAAGAAGCCTTAAAACAACTTGCACTTATTACAAAGAAATTTTTAATAATTTCGATTCCCTATAACGCTAAATTCTTGGCACTTCAAATCAAATATTCTTACGCACACAGGTCAAGGTATTTATTACTCCATCTGCCAAAATTTTGGAGTACAAAGCCAGTTTGTAACGAGCATTATTGGGAAATGGGGCTAAAAGGATATCCCAAAAAGCGGATTTTAGACTCGGTTGCTTCATCTGGATTAACCATCAAGCAAGAATTTATCGACCCCATCCACCCATATCACTATTTTTTAGTGTTGGAAAAAAATACCAAGTACAACGCTTGCATAAATTCATAACGAAAATCTCAAAAAAGACTCTGCGTACCTTAGCGTTTACCTTAGCGTACCTTTGCGTTTAAAAAAGCTACGAATTAACGAAATACTGTACTAAGTAGGAAAATATTTAGCAGGGGTAGGGAAATCCGAATCATTGTATGGGGGCAAACAACGCTGAAAAAACAAGCGATCGCCTAAGTTATGCCTTTACAATCCTAATTGATATCATGCCCTCTAGCATTCTTTAGGTTTACCCTTGAAAGCAGAGGGCTATGGTGTATTTGCCACAGTCAGAATTTAAATACTTTTACCGAACCTGAGAAATCATGCTGGAACAAGGCACTATCAGTATCCATACTGAGAATATTTTCCCGATCATCAAAAAGTCGCTCTACTCAGACCACCAAATATTCTTGCGAGAACTGGTCTCCAACGCTGTAGATGCCATCCAAAAGGTGAACATGGTATCTCGCGCTGGGGAATATTCTGGCGAAATTGGCGAACCAGAAATTGAAATTGCCATTGACAAAAACAACAAAACCCTCTCCATTACCGACAACGGCATCGGGATGACTGCTGATGAGGTGAAAAAATATATCACCCAAGTAGCTTTCTCCAGTGCCGAAGAATTTATTCAAAAGTACCAAGGCAAATCAGACCAACCAATAATCGGTCACTTTGGTCTTGGCTTCTACTCCTCCTTCATGGTGGCGCAAAAAGTCGAAATTGATACCTTATCTTATAAAGAAGGTTCCCAAGCAGTTCACTGGAGTTGTGATGGTTCTCCACAGTACACCCTGGAAGACTCACCCCGGACAACTCGTGGCACCACCATTACCCTCACCCTGCAAGAGGAAGAAGAGGAATATTTAGAATCATCACGAATTAAGAATCTTGTCAAGACTTATTGCGATTTCATGCCAGTACCCATCAAACTTGAGGGTGAGGTGTTAAATAGGCAGAAAGCACCTTGGCGAGAATCTGCCAGTAGCTTGAGTCAAGAAGATTATTTAGAGTTTTACCGCTACCTGTATCCTTTCCAGGAAGAACCGCTTTTGTGGGTGCATTTGAATACAGATTATCCGTTTATCATCAACGGGATTTTGTATTTTCCCAAGATGAAGCCGGATGTCGATGTTACGAAAGGGCAAATCAAGCTATTCTGTAACCAAGTTTTTGTTAGCGACAACTGCGAAGAAATTATTCCGCAGTTTTTGACTCCGATGCGGGGTGTAATTGATAGCGCTGATATTCCCCTGAATGTGTCGCGGAGTGCCTTGCAAAGCGATCGCACGGTGCGGAAAATAGGCGATTATATAGCGAAAAAAGTAGGCGATCGCTTAAAAGAACTATACCGCGATAACCGCGAACAATACATCAACACCTGGAAAGACCTAGGCACCTTCGTTAAATTTGGCGTTCTCAACGACGAGAAATTCAAAAAACAAGTCGAAGACATCATCATCTTCCGCACCACCGCCAAGCTATCCGAAAAAACCGCTGATACCCCAGCAATACAGGTACAATCAGACGAAGGCGACGCATGGCAAGAAGTCACCCCCCAAACGACTGATTCCCCTTCCTTACCCCCATACACCACCCTCAAAGAATACCTAGAACGCAATAAAGAACACCACGAAAACCGTGTTTTCTACTGCACCGATCCAGCAGTACAAGCTACCTACGTAGAACTGCACAAAAACCAAGGCTTAGAAGTCCTATTTATGGACTCCTTTATCGACACCCACTTTATCAACTTCCTAGAACAAGAATATAACGATGTTAAATTTACGCGGGTAGACTCCGACTTAGACAACACCCTGCTAGATAAAGACAAAGCTAGCGAAATTGTTGACCCTGCGACCAACAAAACCCGCAGTGAAGTTGTCAAAGAACTCTTTGAGAAAGCACTCAACAAACCCCGACTAAACATCCGCACCGAAGCTTTGAAATCAGACGATCCCCAAGGAACACCACCAGCAATGGTGTTACTACCAGAAATTCTGCGGCGTCTGCGAGAAATGAACGCTATGATGCAGCAACAAGGCGCAGAATTTCCCGAAGACCACATCTTGCTAGTGAATACCGCTCACCCGCTGATTCAAAATCTGGCGAACCTTAACCAAGGCAGTATAATTCAAGGTGATGGTCAGTCGCCTACAGGTCAATTGGTGAACATGATTTGCCAACACGTCTACGATTTGGCACTGATGTCTCAGAAAGGCTTTGATGCCGAAGGAATGAAATCCTTCGTCGAACGCTCAAATGAAGTCCTCACCAAGCTGACAGAACAAGCCGCAAAATAGCATGCGGTCTCTCTCGTTCCCTAGCTCTGCCTGGGAATGTTAGGGTGCGTTAGGGAACCGTAACGCACCTTCATTACTCCTTAGAGACGTTCCGGTGGAACGTCTCTACAATGGACATCTGCCAAAATAAACTATGCCTTGTCCACAACCCTTGTAGAGACGCGAAATTTCGCGTCTTTACATTGTTTTCCACTACTATGTCTAATGGACATCTCCGAAAATGAATGTAGAGACGTAGCACTAAATGAATGTAGAGACGTAGCACTGCTACGTCTCTACAAGGGTTTCAGACAACGCATAATTAATTTTCACTCCTATGTCTAATATATCGGCGTATTATTGCAAAATCGTCCTGTAACGGAAGCAAAGCTTACTAGGGAATGTCTACTGTTAGGCTCTGCCTCATATTCTCACATTGCTAATGCCGCTAGAATATAATATTGCATCTTACTCGATAGAAATTTAATACAATAAGAGATTGTGTTCAATATAAATAGGATATTCCAAATATGTCTCGTCGCTGTGAACTAACTGGTAAAAAGGCAAATAACGCCTTTGCAATTTCCCACTCCCACCGTCGTACCAAGCGGCTTCAGCAACCCAACCTGCAAAGCAAGCGCGTTTGGTGGCCCCAAGGAAACCGTTGGGTTAAACTGAAAATATCAACCAAAGCTATCAAAACCTTAGAAACCAAAGGGTTACACGCAATGGCAAAAGAAGCCGGCATTAACCTTAATCATTACTAACAATCGCCAATTCATAAAAACGCACCCAACATAAAGCGCATTTTTGTAGTAAGCGCTTCAGCGCTTTAGCCTTTACTACAGCCCCATCAAAATTAATCTGGTAAATTACCTGATCTCTTACACCTAGCGACTGGAAGTCGCGGCTACACAGACAAAACCCGCCTGCACGGGTTTAAAAGCCCTTACTTTTGTTGGAGTCCGCGTAGGCGGACTTCGTTTGTATAGCCGCGATTTCTAATCGCTAGGGCTTGATGCTCAAGCCTCTCCAGTTAGGGGAGGCTTTTAACTATCTAATATGAATTTTTCATCAACTGATATGTTTTCTTTAACAGATGGGTACTATAAGTTTACTTTGCTAACAACAGCTTCAGGAAATCACTTGTTGCTAAAATACCGTTGGCAAAATTAATGTCAAATTATGCTTTTTAGCCTATGAATTAAATAATGGAGATAAAATCCGTATTTACCGAAATAATCTCAAAATATCACAAATGATATAACTCTAATAACAAGAATTTTTCATCTTTAACAATCGCTAAAACACACTTAACTAGTCACATAAATAAAATCTCTGCACGTTGCCTGCGAAATTTTCGATAGGCTTAATTTTCAATTTCCCAAAAATACAAAATTTAGTTAAATCCACTTGACAGGAAAGCAGCTATGTCTTCAAAACGCCGGCTAGTCAAGGCAATAAAAATATTATCTAGAAGGTTTAGTAAGTTTAGCAAAAAGTATCTAACTGTAATTAACAAGCCAATTAATTGGCTCTTGCGGACTTTATTTATCACCCGAAGACGACGAGAATCGGCAAATGCTGGTTTTGTGTTGCCAACAGTGGCAATGGTAGCGCTTGTAGTTGTGTTGCTAACAACTGCGATTTTATTTCGGTCGTTTGATAGAAGCAAAAATGCTAGTAATGTCCGGGTGAATCAGGCAGTTTTAAATGCTGCTGCTCCTGCGATTGATAGAGCTAGAGCTAAATTAAACAAACTATTTCAAGACCCCCAACTACCGCGAGCTACGCCAACAGATACAGCTTTAGAAGGTACTTTAAAGAATAGTATTGACCAATATACCTTTGGTGATGAAACTCAATTACAGCTAAAGCAAGGCACAGGCACAGACACAGAAACAATGAAAACGGCGTGGTTGTATCCTGTTGATACTGACAACAACGGCAAATTTGATAGCTATACCATTTATGGTATTTACTTCAAAAATCCCCCTGCCACAAACGGTAAATTTGACCGTGGTAGAAATTCTTTAGAAGCGAGAACTCCACCGATGATTGGTGGTAATGTTAGTTCTGATTGTGGAGATACTTTAGGTACAAGTGCCACATTAGTAGGTGGAACAGGCTGGTTTAATATTGCTGGTAAGTTGAAAAAAAGCTTTTTTGTTTATACTGCTACCGTTCCTATTACAACTACACCTACTGGCACAGATAAAGATAAGTATGAGCCTTATAAGGGTAATAAAGGCTTCTCTGCCATAGAGTATCAACAAGACCGAGTGCAACTTCCTTTAGTTAACAATGCTGTTATTTATGACGATGATATAGAATTAACTCCTGGTACTGACTTCAAGCTAAATGGACGAATTTTTACTAACAGTAACTTATTGACGGGGGGTACATCATCAAATGGTGTCACTCTTTACCAAGTCAGCAGTAAAGATTCTTGTTTCTACGAAGATGACAATGCCAAAATTATTATCGGCGGTAATTTAGCTAATGGAAAATTTACTGATACCAAAGTTTCAGGTACGACTAAATTCGATTTATTCCCAGGAAAAGGAAAGTCTCCTAGTAGTACTCAAAACGTAAAAGCTAACACATCTGTTACTGAATCGCCTGCGGATGTAGCTTATAACAGTCAGGCTTATGTTAAACGCATCAATTTCCTAGTTGATGCCCAAATTGCCAGTGGAAAAGATGACCCAGATTTAGTTAAAGATGGCATTATAAAGCAAAAGAAAAACCTAGGATTATCAACTTTCACTACAGATGAAGAAGCGAAAATCCGCCGAGACCAGCTAGAAGGTTACTTTAAACAACGCACTAGGCGCGTACCTTATGCAGAGGTTCTTTTTAACGGTGATGCTACAGGCTCATTCACAGCAGCTAACGTGCTGCAAGGACAGGGTAATGAGTTGCGTCCACCGAATGCATGGATGTATCCCACCGATCCTGATGATGGTACAAAAGGTACTGGTTATGCACTTTTAACCCTGAACTCAAATAGTAAAAAGCTTATACCGAGCGCAACCGAACCAAAAACGCTGCAAACAAAGGGTGCAGAACAATCTTTGGGCGATCGCATTTTAATAGGCAACAACCTGCCTGAAATTTGGTGGGACAAAAATAAAGGATCGGGGGAGTTTGTTGGTCCAGATCCGCAAGACACCCAAAATATCAAAGATACCGAATGGGATTTGGGACCAGGAACTCGCACTCGCCGCACCCGTGTAGAACAACTCGCTGATTTGGGAGCCACCGACCGCAACGGAGACTGGGAACTTGCAGCCGCTCAGATACCTGCCAATGTTGAAGATCCTGTTGGTGGCTTGCGGGTGGTCACTGGCGCTGGCATTTATCTACCTAGCAATTTGACTGTTAGTAGTGGTGCGGCTGCTTTCACCACAGCTATAAAGGCTACAGACAAAATTTGGTCAGATATGATGCCAGTAGCTTCTGAGACAGCTACTATTGGCAACGCTACTGATAATAGGGATGTAGCTGGGGGCTTTGACTTTGACTATACAACTGTAAAACTAACAGACCCAACAAACACAGCGTACCTACGAATGAGGGCTACAGCGGTTTATCACTACAAAACTACTGGCTATGATGCGAAAGCTCCAAAACCTATTGCTTGTGTCAGTAGCTACTACGACCCCACCAGCAGCCAAACAGCTACGAACCAAAAGGATCTACCAGACATTAGGAAAAGAGATGTAGCTTCTAAGCCGGAAGACAGAAAGTTAAGTTTAACCGATAAAGTGAAAGATCAAGGTAACTCCAACAACGGTGTAGTCTATAAAGCTCCTAATAAAGCTGCTAGCGACTATAAATCAGTACTCGACTACCAAGCCCTATTGAAATATCCCAATGGACGTTTGGTAAATGAGCCACTCAAAAACGCTCTGACAAAAGACGCTGCAAATCTTACTCTCTCGGAAAGGTCTAATATTGACTCTGCACTTTGCTCGCTACAAATCTTAGATAAGACTATTGGCGATCCTACAGATAGTTTCATTCCTCATGGCGCAATTAAGGAAACTGCTTTTCTGGATGCAAGGCAGATTAAAGCAATTCACCAAGACAATACCGTAGATACTCCCTTAGTTTTAGAAACATTTACAAATGCAGATAGCGGTGCAAAAGTACCAGCAGACGCAAAATATGACTTGCCGATTGAACAGCACCAACCGCTAGAAATACGCGCCACCGTCTTAGACATTGACTTGCTGCGCCGACAAAAAATTGGCGACGCAACACTAGCACAAGAATACTTAGTGCCAAATAGCGGCGTTATCTACGCCACTCGTGATGATGCGCTTTTAGATTTGAGCGCAGCTAAAGGCGGAGGTGGCTTAGAGATACAAAAGCGAGAAAGCCGAGTAGACTTTATACTTGATCCAACTCGCCGCCCTAACGCCATTACGATGATCTACGGGGACAAAATCTGGCGAGAAAAGGATTACAGACAAGCAGAAAAAGGACTGATTTTAGCTTCAGATTTGCCCGTCTATATCAAGGGTACTTTTAATATACACACTCAACAAGAGTTTACAGAGGCATTAGCCGATACT
Source organism: Nostocales cyanobacterium PMM_0081 (assembly GCA_949127805.1). GTDB lineage: Bacteria > Cyanobacteriota > Cyanobacteriia > Cyanobacteriales > Nostocaceae > Hassallia. The sequence continues at coordinate 5,327 of CASBQC010000371.1, read as the reverse complement.
TGGAGCAACTTTTACACTCGCACCAAAGATAAGCTGAATGTTAACTTTGCGTGTCGAAACGGCGATACCCGGTTGCCGAAATGCACAGTTGGGGACGAATGGCGTCCTGCAAGCGTTTTAGCAGATGCCATCACCTTACTTTCTAACAACTTCAGGTTTGGCTTCCGCAATGAGGGAGACTATGACCTCAACAATAACTTGGGTGATCAAGTTTCAATTGGCAAGTTTACGAAAAACGGCTTTTTTGCTAACGCCTACGTCACAAATGCTAAATGGTATGGCACTGATGGCTACCCTAAAGACCTAGATACTGATTCTATTAAAGGAGAAGATGGTAAAGAGGAAACTTTCCAAGGTAGTTCGTATCTGAACAATTTTGCTACACCAATTCAGCGACGAACAAACTTCCACGAGTATTTGATGGAAGTATGCCTAAAGCTGCCCGTTTCGGAGTGTGGGGGTACTGACTGGAGAGTTAAGCCATCCACAAGTGAAAGCTCATGGAACATTAAGGATGGCATTGTTGGTCAACTTGTATCAACTTTAGAGTCAGGTACGACGGCTCAACCTGGTGCTACTGCATATCAACGTTATCCCCGTCGAGTCGCTTTCAAACGCTATACAAAGAAAGATGCCCCCACGAAAGAGGGAGCCTTGGTTTATCCTGGCAGTAAGCTAACCATCTTAGGTATCGATGATGACAATAAGGTGCAAGAATATACTTTTCAGGGTGGTATGCCTCACTTAGTTAAAAATAATAGCGCCCTGTGGTTTCAGACAACTGAAACAGATAACAATATAATTACCAGCGCTACAGCTTCCTTAAAGCTTGATGGCAGCAAACTAACTGAATCAGTAGATAGCCAACCCCGCTTGCGACCAGTTTTGCAGATCAATCAACCCTTTGACACTCCTGCAACAAAAAGCAGCCTTAAAGTAGGTGACAACAAAGATGAGGCTCTTAATCCTAGATGGTTGCAAAGAGCGACAGAAACCACCTTTAACTTAGCTGCTGCTGCCGGAGACTCCCCTGCACGACCGACTGAAGATAATGGTGGTTTGCAAAACTTCGTGCGATTTACAGAAAACTGGAACCCAATCGACTTACCAAAAGATTCTATCAAAGCAAGAATTAGTGGCTCTTTTATTCAGTTCAAGCGGAGTGCATACGCTACAGCTCCATTTTGGGGAGTAACAAATGGTTCATATGGGATACAAGGTAGTTCGTCTAATGTTCCCTATTATTTGGCTCCTACACGGCAGTGGGGTTACGATGTAGGGCTGCTGTCTCAGTCGCCTGACTTGTTTGCCCAAAAATTGGTGAGAACCCCAGACGATCTGCCTGATGAGTTCTTTCGAGAAATTGGTCGAGATGATGCTTGGGTGCAAACGTTGTTATGTGCTACAAGCTCAGACGGCAAGGACTTTGTACTCGATAAGGATCAACGTCCTAGTGATACTGACTGCAAAAAATAATTAAACCTCAGAAATTGGTGAATAGCCATGATTAAGCGCAAACAACAGCAAATAATCTGCCCTTCTGGGGAGTCTGGTTTTACGATTATTGAGTCGTTAGTAGCAATTCTCGTGGCTGCTATTTTGCTGGCAGCGATCGCACCTGTCATCGTTTTGTCAGCCGCTACACGAGTGCAAGCACGACGGGTAGAACAGGCAACTCAAGCTACCAAATCATTCATTGATGGTCTAAAAGCTAAATCAATTGATGCTCCCAGCAAAGTCATTGATGAACTAGAACCGCCAACTAAGGATAAACCCAGAAAGATTGAGGAAAATTTAATTACTCTTAAAAAGATGCCAGTCCCTACAAAAGATGATAAAAATTTGTATTGCGTTAACAAGGATGGCAAGATTCTTAATAAGGATAATAAGGATGTAACTCTTGTTAATTCTGTTTGCAAAAACAGTGATTTATTATTTTACATTCAAGCCGCACAAATTAAAGTTAAAAAAAGTGAATCCAAGGAAGGCTATCGCCTTGGTATTCGAGTTTATCGAAAAGAAGCTTTTGACTCTCCTGGGGATCTAACTGCCAGCGACGGTGAAAAAAAGGAAAAACAAACACAACGAACTTTCGCTGCTGGAGTGGGCAGTATTAAAGCACCATTAATAGAAATGACAACCGACATTGGCGATAATACCACCTCATTTAAAGCTTTTTGTCAGCGACTTGGCGTTAAAGGCACAGGCGATTGTAATTAACTAAGCAAATTCACGTGATTCGGTAGCTGTATATATATCACAAAGGGCAAGACCGTAGTATGAGCAGTGTACTCAGATTTCTTCTCAGCAGCCAGCTGAAACACTCTAGGAAAGTTCAGCAAGTTGGCGGTTTTACCCTGATTGAATTGTTAGTAGGCATGATTATGGCAGTCTTGATCATCACGCCATTACTAGGTTTCATGATCAACATTTTAGATACAGATCGCAAAGAGCAAGCGAAGATTAATTCTGAGCAAGAAATCCAGACAGCACTTGATTATATTTCTCGCGATTTACAGCAGGCAGTTTATATCTACGATGCTAATGGACTGACTCGAAATTCAAATACTGACCCTACACTCTCAGGAATTAAAAACCAAATACCAGTCGGTTGTGACACTAAAAAAAAGGATAATTCTTGTCAACCAATTCTTGTTTTTTGGAAGCGAGAGTTCATAAAAGATGCTGTGACAGTCTCTAGCACTACGGCAGTAGATAAAACAGATGATACTTATGTTTACTCGTTAGTTGCCTATTATTTAATTAAAGACGATAAGCCTATTTGGAAGGCATCTCGCATTGCTAGATTTCAAGTTAAAGATGGCGTACAAGCTACCAATAGAAGTACTGGTGATTCTTGTGGGGTGGATTATCCAGATGAAAAGTATATTAAAAATCCAGACAAGAAGATTTTGTGTCCTGATAAAGGTTTTAAACGTTTTGACATAACTACAAAAGCAGGCAGCTTGCAAGACAAAATGAACACATGGACAAAAGCACCAACAGATTACGAGCAAAACCCTTTGGTGCTGCTTGACTTTATCGATCAAACCACAACAACAGATATAGCAAATAAGACACCATGCCCCTCTGACATCACAGATATTAAATGGTCAAAAGTTACGCCAGCAAATATGACAAGCTTTTATGTATGTGTCGATACAACAACAAACACAACAGCACAAGTATTTTTGCGAGGCAATGCGCTTGCTCGCTTACAAAACGATAACCTGGATTACACAGATAGCAAAAAAACTTATTTTCCAAGTGCAAACATACGAGTACAAAAACGCGGATACTTATTTACTAAATGAACGCCGAAAATAACAGCATTAATTAATGGCGGAGTATTATGGAAAAACTAAGTTTAAAGTTATTGCACCCAAACAGTGCAAATGAAAAAAGAAAACAGCGATGTCTGTTGATTTACCGCTACTTATTTACACATTCCTATCAAAATGCCGGCTTCACTCTGATCGAATTGCTCGTAGTCATAGTGATGGTAGGAATATTAGCAGCGATCGCTGCTCCCGGCTGGGTTGGTTTTACCAATCGACAGCGAGTAAATAAAGCTAACGATGTCGTCTTAGCTGCACTGCAAGACGCACAACGAGAAGCTAAAAAGAAAAAAATTAGCTACAGTGTCAGTTTTAAAAATGTCAATTTTATAAATGTTGGCAACATTTCTATGGTAGCGGTTCATCAAGGTGTTATTCCACCTCCGGCTCCTTCCAGTTATGAGCAAAAAGGTATATGGAAGCATTTAGGTGAGGATATAGGAGTTAAATCAAACCAAGTTTTATTCTATACCAATCTTGAAAATAATTCTGATGGTACTAAATTCAACAAAAAAGCCTCTGATACTATTAGCTATACTACTTTGGGAAGTGGCACAATTACTTTCGATTACATGGGTGCTTTGCCTGGAACAGCAGAGAGTTTATCAGGTGAACTTGGTTTAAAAATCGCTGTAGCTGCACCTAACTCAGGAAGTTCTACAGCTAGCAACTTGAGACGATGCGTCATTGTAGACACTCTTCTAGGAGGAATGCGAACTGCAAAAGATGAAAAAGTTGGTAATTGCAACTAAATAATGAATGCGATCGCTAAACAATAATAAAAATTCCATAAAAATACTGAACCATAAACTGCACCTTCAGAGCAAACTTGAAATATGAGGTGCAGTTTTTGTTTATATATCTATCTCATGAGTGATAGCAAATTAGTCACATAGTAACTTTGATTATATTTTTTATCTTTGACTGAGCATACTAAAAAATTACCGTAATAGCAATACAAATTTTGCGCTATGACTAAGTGCCTTGACTTTACTGTAGCTATCCCAACTTACAACGGTGAAAGTCGTTTACCTGAACTTTTAGAACGACTACGAAATCAACTTCATACCGAACATTTATCTTGGGAAATTATTGTTGTAGATAATAACAGCACTGATAATACAGCTTCATTTGTTCAGGCATATCAAGAAAATTGGCAATGTCCTTACCCTTTAAAGTATTGTTTTGAAACAAAACAAGGAGCAGCTTATGCCCGAAAACGTGCAGTTGAAGAAGCTAAAGGTCAATTAATCGGTTTCCTTGATGATGACAACTATCCGGCATCAAATTGGGTGCAAGCAGCTTATGATTTTGCTCAAAAGAATCCCAAAGCGGGAGCTTATGGTAGCCAAATTCACGGTGATTTTGAAGTAGAACCACCAGAAAACTTTCATAAAATAGCCTGTTTTTTAGCTATCACCGAACGAGGTGATAAACCCCATATATATCAGCCAAAAATGAAAATGCTACCCCCAGGAGCAGGTTTAGTAGTTCGTAAACAAGCTTGGTGCGAAAATGTTCCACAACAACCTGTTTTAAACCACAAAGGTAGAGAAGCTGGGTTAGCAAGTGAAGATTTAGAAGTTGTCTTACATATTCAGTTAGGTGGTTGGGAGATTTGGTATAACCCAGAAATGCATGTATATCATAAAATTCCTGCGTGGCGATTGCAAAGAGAATATTTAATTCTTCTTTTTCGCTGCGTTGGCTTAAGTCGTTATCACTTACGAATGCTAAGAACAAAACCTTGGCAAAGACCCTTAGCGAGTCTAGCATACTTAATTAATGATTTACGCACGATTATAATTCACGCTTTCAAATATCGAGGTGTAATTAAAACTGATTTAATTGCTGCTTGTGAAAAAGAGTTACTAGTAAGCAGTTTAATTAGCCCTTTTTATCTTTTTAAAATAAAAATTTTGAAAAATCATGACTGATAATAGTAAAAATAATATTTTAAATCTAACTTTAGCTATTCCTACATATAAT
>CASBQC010000370.1 GCA_949127805.1 Nostocales cyanobacterium PMM_0081 | reverse complement strand
TACTTAACCTAGACAGTAAAGACAATCATTATCTTTGAAATTATCGCCACCTAAATATCCTCTGACGGAACTATAAAAATCCTATTGACAAAACTTCAATTTCCGTAAATAAGCAAAACTGATACGCTTATTCTGGGGCTAGAAATCAGTAGATTAAGAAGCATTGATAAATTACTACACTCTTGTCAGTCCAAGGGATGTAGCTTGAAGAGGCAGTTTATTTTATTAACATGAATGCCCTTACCCTTTACCATGAATGCCAAGCAGGTGTTGGCATTGGCGGGATTTGTCGATTTTACCTAAACTTAACCTGAGAACAATTATCGCTTAACAGGCAATTGAAAGTAGACTGAGGACTTATTCACTGAAGCCGTTAACAACATCACTCAGGAATTCTATATTTAAAAGTGAATATTAATCATAATATCTGTTACTATTACTGTAATATGATTATCGGAATTTATTCGATTAAATCAATAGGTGTGAGTGAGAGTTAAAAAAATGAAAAAACCTCTGTGGAACGTTTTTAAACTAAGTCCGCTAGTTGTCGCTGCCTCATTTCTAGCGGCAAACACCGCCAGAGCTGCCCAAGTCAAAGCTGAAGTTAAAGAAGATACAACTTCTGTTTCCCAATTGTCCCAAGAGTCTAATAGCATAGGTCAGGTAACATCCGTTTCTCAGTTTTCTGACGTGCAGCCTACAGACTGGGCATTCCAAGCATTACAATCTTTGGTTGAACGCTACGGCTGTATCGCTGGATATCCAAACGGCACTTATCGCGGCAACCGGGCATTAACTCGTTATGAATTTGCGGCTGGTTTGAATGCTTGTTTAGACCGCGTTAACGAATTGATTGCCACAGCTACCGCTGACTTGGTGACAAAAGAAGACTTAGCGACCTTACAGCGCTTGCAAGAAGAGTATTCCGCTGAATTGGCAACTCTGCGCGGTCGTGTAGATGGGCTAGAAGCGAGAACCGCTGAATTAGAAGCAAATCAATTCTCAACTACCACCAAGTTGGTTGGGGAAGCGATTTTCGTGTTGTCTGATACTTTCGGTGATAACGCAGCAACAAGCGGTGCTACACTCAGAGCCAATCCAAGAGCTCCAGAGCGCAACTTAGACAGTAACACGACTTTCTCTGAGCGGATTCGTTTGAACTTGCTTTCCAGCTTCACTGGAAAAGACCAGTTACAAATTCGTTTGCAAGCAGGGAATATCATTGCCAATAACAGTGCTAACATCGGTAACGCGTCAACGGGTACTCCCATGTCCCGCTTAATATTTGAGAACAATACTGATAACAATCTCCAGGCAGAGAAAATCAACTATTCTTTCAGCCTAAGTGACGCAATACGTATCAAGGTTGATGCAAACAATGGTGAATTTTGGGAAAACATCAATAACTTCAGCCCCTACTTTTCCAGCACTAGTAGGGGTGCTATCTCCCGCTATGGTCGCTTCAGCCCCATCTTCCGTCAAGGTCAGGGTGGTGCAGGTGCAACTATAACTCTTAACCCCAAGGGAGCTATAAGTGCCTCTGTTGGTTATCTAGCTGGTGGACGTAATAATACAGCTAGCAATCCTTTAGCTAGAAATGGTTTTTTTGATGGTAACTATGCGGCTCTAGCTCAAGTAGCTTTGCAACCGACTCCAAGGTTCAATATCGGTTTAACTTACGCACGTACTTATCAAAATGCGGCTACTACTGTTAATGGTGTGACTAGTGGTAGTGGCATCAGCATGTTTGAATCTACAGGCAGCAACATTGCCAATAACCCCTTTGGTAATGTTGCCACCTCAGCTAATCATTACGGTGTAGAAGCTGCTTTTAAACTCACCCCGAAGTTGCTACTTAATGGTTGGTATGGTTACACTGATGCTGAAGCGCAGAGCACTGCTAACTCAGCCGTCAGCGGTGTTCCTATAAGAGTTATAAGAGGTGATAGTGCAACATTCAACTACTGGGGTGCTAGCTTCGGTTTGCAAGATTTTGGTTCAAAGGGTAGCGTGCTTGGTTTGATATTTGGTCAACCACCCAGAACAACCAGCAATGATGCCGATGTGATTTCTAATCGTAGAGGGCTAAGAGATACAAATACCTCTTACCATTTAGAAGGTCTTTACAAGTTGCAACTCAATGACAATATTTCTATTACTCCCGGTTTATTGGTGATTTTCAGTCCTGAGCATAACGATCGCAATGACACCATTTATGTAGGTACAATGCGTACCACTTTCAGTTTTTAAAGAAGCCCTGACGAATGGAATTCGCGGCTACACAAACAAAGCCCACCTGCGTGGGCTAATATCAATTTATTAGCCCGCTTGTGAGCGGGCTTTTATTTGTTGAAAATTTGGTTATGTGGGATGATTATCTTGTTTGGATAAATTTGTTGGAGGGCGATCGCTACTCCAAGCCCACCACACACAACCGCAGTTACAATTGTAAAATTCCTGCCATTTGCGACGACGTTCTTCTGTAAAGACAGGTGTACGCCGATTGATCCAAACTTTTTCTGCTTCTAAGCTACTTGCGCCGCATTTAGGACAACAAAACTTATGAGCATGAATTGCCTGATTTGTCCATTCAGGTGGGATAGGAATAAAAGCTTCCATGTAGCAAAAATTCTAATTTCATTGCTCATTATGCCTAATAATATTAATCATGGAGCCTAATGTTGAAATTCGTCGTTTGTTAGATGTGATGCCGGCTTCTGGTAGAATGACGGTGAAACTCGTACCTCAGCCAGAACAGCCAAAGGTGATTGATGCTTCTCTTCCTTTACCTTGGAATCAGGAGCGACCAATATATATTAACTTTGATTTGTGGCGTCGCCTAAAGACACCACAACGGGATTTGCTGCTGTTGCGGACAATTAGCTGGTTGACAGGTGTAAAGTGGTTTAAACCCGACATTTATCAAGGTGTCGTACTAGCGGGGATTTTAGGCGGATTTGTGGAATCAGCGCAACAAGATGTGGTAGGTATAGTTGTCGCTGGGGGATTAAGTGCGATCGCCTTAATTAGAATTTGGCGCACTAATACTTCCCAAGAATTAGAATTAAATGCTGATACAGCCGCAATTAGAATCGCACTGCGTCGGGGTTACTCAGAAACTGAAGCCGCAGAAAATCTATTAACCGCAATTGAGACGGTTGCTAAAATTGAAGGACGTTCTGGTTTAAATTTCACTGAATTAATTCGCTGCCAAAATTTACGAGCGATCGCTGGTTTGTCGGCGATCGGTGTACCTGAAAAATACAAGAATAATCCTATGTAATTTTCAAGCGTTGCACAATTAGAGAAACGAACCGCAGAGAACGCAGAGGACACAGAGGAATGAGAGTTGGAGAGAGTTTTTGCGGTCATTCCTACTCCTTTGTGCCTTTGGGTGAGATAATCCTTTAATTCCTATCAGGGCAACCAAAAATCAGGCAAAATAGATTTACCCAAGTCACGCACTGTTTTATTAATACCTCTGGCAACTTGAATATGTGCTTCATCAGGTTCTACAGGTAAAATGTCAGCAGGTTTACCCTGTTTTAAATAAGAAATTACTAAATTTGCCGCTTCTAAACCTGTCACATAAGCCTTTTCTTGCGACCATGAACCGTGACGGTTAACAATCCAATCACCGCTCATAAATACATTCTCATAAGTTGTCGAAGCTGGCAACATATAACGATAGCTGCCAGGTGCAAAGTGAGATACTGCGTTTGCTAAACGAATTACGCTACTATCAATCACTTTCCCTTGCCGAAATTGGGGAATACAAGTTACTAAATCACGCTGAACTCTCTGTACAATCTCTTCATCACTCAAGTTTAAAAATTGATTTGCGTGATAAAAATCTGCTTCAATTACTGTCCCAGGTTCATTTTTATATTCATCATGTAATTCGTTCAAATTAAAAAATGTCCATCCGGTAGTCGCATCAAAGCCAAAGCAAGCATTTGAAGGACGCGTAATTTCAATTTTGCGGTCAAACCATAACCGAGTTGCTAAAACATCAATTGCCCGTAAATTGCTCAAGTTTCTAAATTCTTGACGGCTTTGTAAGCTTGGGCTATTTGATACGATTTTCTTCATCCCCGTGATACCAACTGCAAAAATTACCGCATCGGCATCAAACACTTCATCACCGCAAACAACACCTGTTGCCCGATTATTATCAACTATGATGTCGGTAACTCGACGATTTGCTAACCCCTTCGCACCAGCTTTTTCAATTTTTTCTACCCAAGGACGAAATATTTTTTCTCCCACTGTTCCCCGACACCAAACTACATCAAAATCTGGTTGATGAGCGAGAATAAAAAAGTACAACATTCCCAAAGTTGCAGCGGCAGAACATTGTTCACCTGGGGCAAATAAACCTACCAACAGCATCGGTTCAAAGGAGTCACGATAAAGCCGTGCTGAAACTCCAAAATCTTTGAATAATTCCCGCGCTGTCACAAAGTCATAACGTTGCCAAGCTTCATGGGAATTATCAAAGTCAATTAAGGCGTAAAGTAAAGGTAAAGCGCTGATTCTGTCAATTAATGGTAAACGTTTAAATTGTGTATATAAAAATGTTCCAAGAGGTGTAGGAAGTCGCGGTAAATCCTGAAAAATTGGTGATTCAACTTCTAAACCAAAAGGCGAATATTGAGATGAACGAGTCCAAGTTGTAAAGGGATTTATTCCAAGTTCATTAATAAGAGAAAATATATTTCTGTAAGGATACCAAAAGCCATGACCACCAGCTTCTACAGATTGTCCCCCTGCTGTTTTCCAACCTGCCACGAGTCCACCAGGATTAGCACCGGCTTCGAGAAGCGTCACATCGTAACCTTGTTTGGCTAAGTGGTAAGTTGCACCTAAACCAGCCCAACCTGCACCTACAACTACCACCCGTTTTTGTGTCATCAGATTCTCCTGTTTTCTAGTCCATCCACAAATTCATCATAAGTTGTAATTTTAACACTTCGTACATTACGTAGTAAGGACTTCAGTCCTTTTCTTAGATGAGGACTGAAGTCCTCACTACTAAAAACCTCTTTTTATACCACAGGCAATCGAAGTATCTATGCGATTCTCAAAATATACCAACTCTCAGACACCGTGTACAGTTCCGATTTGTTGTAATAAACATCTAAAATTTTATTTATAATCTTGAAAAGCTATTATTTTGTCATAAAGACTAGCAACGGTCTCTTTCTCAAACATTTGCTCTTTCAATTTTAGATAATCACCGTCTCCTAGTTTACAAGCTGCCCAAAATTTTAATACT
>CASBQC010000369.1 GCA_949127805.1 Nostocales cyanobacterium PMM_0081 | reverse complement strand
ATCAACTGCCTAAGAAGGAAATGATTACATTACAAGAAGGAAGAACTGAAATTGATGGATTCTGGACAGGGAACTTTATGACACCTTTTGCAGATTTAATTCTCGGATAGAGTTTAAATTCTATCTTACCAAAGAAGGTAGAGCGCAGTAGACCCGAAGCATCTACTGAAAGTACGGCTTCTGAAAGTAGGCAGCTATGTAGCTATGTATCTAAGAACTGGAGTTTAAAATTTAAAACCCCTAAATTTATCAATGAGATTCTATATGACATATTTTGAATCACATGCTAACAATACTGTTGAAATAGATGGAATTCAATTTGAACCGATGATGTCTGAGCGTGTACTGCAAATTCCGCTAAAGCGACCTGGTACTCAAACTCAACTTCAGTTTGGCATTCAGATTACTAATAACAGGGCTAAAAAAAATATAGGGTAGCTAACATGACATCTTTTAAATCAAATGACAGCAATGCCTTTGAATTCGATAGCATCCGTATGGAAATTTGGCAGCCAAACTTAATAGTGCTGCCTATCCCAGAAAACAGGTTTACTGCCAATACTTTTGTGCAAATTGGTGTTTATATTACCAACAACGCACGAACCTCCTTTCGCTTCAACCCCGCTAAAACATTAATTCCAGAACTTATGACATCAGAGGGGCAACTACTGCAACAATTTTTAGTTACAAATGAATTCACTGCCGCAGTTCCAACAAATACGCCTCAGTCGCCAGGTTTAGGATTCAAATTGACTCGTTTGCTATCAAAATTGACTAGCCTGTTTGACAAAAGCGATCGTTGGTTAGTCCAGGCTAGAAGTACCGTAGCCATCGGTATATACACAAGGCTATTTTGGCAGAACAACCTGCTTCGTCTTGAATTTTATACCAATGATTACAGATTCTTTAGCTCTAGTAGATATTGGTTTTTTGATGCACTACACCCTGGAAAATATCAGCTTCAGTTTATTTATTCACGCTCCTATGGAAATAGAACTGACTCCAGCAGTAGGGAAGTCAGAACTACACAAGAAATGGAGTCGGAGCAGTTAGCCACTCCTTTTGTGAATTTCTACTTGGTTCAACCTGCGGAGACTGAGCGCAATGCAGTGGAAGTAGATGGTATTCGGTTTGAAACTGTAGTGCCGGAAAAATTATTGATAATCCCAAAGAAGGAGCGCGGAGCAGAAACTGCTGTGCAAATTGGAATGAGTATTACTAATAATACTCAAACCCCCTTTCGCTTTGACTTCTTTGCCAGTTTGATTCCTGAACTCGTGGGAGCGGATGGTCAAGCATTACAGAGAAGCTATTTCTGCCTGGGACTTCAATCAGCTAGAAAATCCGATTATCCATTAGCTATGCCAGGAGAGAGAGTGACTCGGTTTCCAGATGCAAAACTCTTCTGGTTCAAGCGTGACCAGCTAAGACTACAAATCGCTGCTGGAGATGGTGGCTTTTGGATTTTTGACAATCTGCAACCTGGTATATATCAGCTTCGGTTCGTATACAACAAACAAAACGCTTTTGTGACAAGACATGATCGAAAAAAAACGTATACAAAATCATTGAAATGGATATGTAAGAGCATAGTGCCTACGCCTTTTGTAGAGTTTTGCCTCCTAAGCTCGATCAACTGAAGTAACATCACAATTGCCGTTTATATCTGATTAAAAAAGTTTGATATCTCTTTGAAGTGTAATGTATAGAGGAACTCTAAAAATGCCATCACGAAAATCTAGCTTAGTTGCGTTGGTGACAACATTTATGGTTGGGCTAACAACTCAGTCTGCTGTCGCCTTTACTATTACGCCGCAGCCGGGTGTTTTTAATAAATTAACTCGTACTGGTGGTGCTAGCATTCGTTATAAGCCTATAGCTGTCTATGATACAGGTATCATCAAAGGAATGACTTACCTAAATCCAACCTACGTTGAAGAGTTAGAACTTGGTGGAACGCAGGATTTTCTGCGAAAGTTAGAAGAAGAGTTTGGTCAAGATAAAGGCTGGAGGTATGAGACAGGTGAAAACTTAAACGGTAGATTTGATATTGAATATTATTATGCCTGTGGCGATCAACAACCGTGTGGCGGTGATTTATTAAACCCAAGGACTCGAAGTAACTTCGCCTCCAGAAATGATGGAGTTGGATCTGCTTTTCAATTACGTTACTATCCTGGGCAAGGCGACCCCACTCCTGGTGGAAATACGCTGCACTGGATTCAACGGGCAATATCAGTGTATGACAGGTATGAAGATGTAATTGACAAAGGCAATCAAAACGAAAACCCATACTATGACACTCTTGGTGCGGCAAATGAAGAGTATTTCGTAGACAGACCATACGATGCCCCTCGTAAGAACAATTTATTTGATGCTCAACTTTATCTGGTTGAGGTAAAAGATCCAATAAATGCGCCACAAACAGTAACAATTTACAACGGAGTTAAATGGGGTTGGAAAAACAAAATATCAAAGTTTTATAAAAAGCTTGTCGATAGCCTATCTGCCAATCAAGAAGAAGATAAATTTCAACTGTCAGAACTTACTCCGGGCACCAAATTTTATGCCTACATTAATAATGATATACCCGGAAATATATGCAATCCAAACACATACTTAGAGGCATATGATGAGTATGGAGATTTGATGAATAAGGACAACAACAGTAGCCAACTAGGAGATGGCTTGGCTTCTGCACTGACGGGTACTGTGTCCAGTAATGGCACTATCAACCTGAAAGTCGGTTCTGCTGCTGGTTTTAATGGTCTTAATCTTCGTGGCGAAGACCGAGGCAACTATGAGCTTAATGTTATGGTGTTCGACGAAGAAGATTTCCCATTTGCCGTAGGAGACAGTGGAGGTGGAGGTGTAGGCAATGAAGTTTTTGGTCGAACGCAGCAAAATCCTATCCTTCCTAACGGGACTGAAAGAGGCTGGCAAGTATTCCGAAACGTTCCAGGATGTCGCTGGTACGACCCGCACACGACCTATGGTTTTGAATTCCAAGCACTAGAAGACACACTATTTACTGAGATTTTAGATTTTCCCGTAGGCGACGACAATAGATTTACTGTCTCAGTGGGAGATAGAATACTTGGCGAATTCGGTGCAGGAGACAGCGTAGACTTTACTTCTTTATTTGGTTCTGGTATTTCCAACTTTAAAATCACTGGCATCGATTCTTTATTTGGTTCGACAGAAGAGACAGCTTTCCCCATTCAACTGGCATTTAACGACCGTATAGGCAGTTTCAAAATGCGTCCTATCTCTGCTCCTGAGCCTCAGTCTGTACCCGAATCCACATCTGTATTAGGACTGCTGGCACTCGGCGCATGGGGTATAGTGAAAGCGCTGAAAATCTGCAAAAACAAATAACCATGAACTACATCTACACTGTCCTATTTTCCCTCAGCATCATTCTCATTAACCCAATTGGTACAATGCGCGGGGAAATCTGGACACAGCCAAAAGTATTCGCCATCCTCCTAATATGCATACTCAATTTTCTTTATCTGTGGGAAAAAAGAGATGCCCTAAAAATTCCCCAAAGTTGGAAAATTAGCAAACTACTATGGGAAATATTTCTCGGCATTGGTCTAATCTCAACTCTGGTTAGTCCCTACCCGTTGCGTTCCCTACTCGGTCAAGAACAGATGGGTGATGGCTTACTTTACTGGCTATTAATCGCATTTTTCACCCTCAGCAATGCCCTACTGCTAAGACTTTATCCAGAACTAGCCCGTTCTCAACTAATCGGTTTAGTGATTGGCGGAGTCATCCTAGCCCTGAGCATTTTCCCCCAAGTCATTAACTGGCGCATCGACTATACTGCCACAAGCGGGCAATTGATGCAAGACAATATTTTGGCTAGTACTATTTTTCAGGGGCACCAACCAATAGGGTTGTATTCCCATCGCGGACATGCATCATTTGTCCTCGCAGCTTCTTTAGTTATGACGCTTGTCGGTTGGCAGTGGAAATGGATAAACACACCTTTGGCAGTAATTGCTGCTGTCTTAATTATCCCAGCACTGCTGCTAACTCAAAACAGGGCGGGATTATTAGCCTGTATGGTTGCAATTGCTTATCTGCTTGGACGCAAACATTATAAATTGTTAGTTTCTGCTGCATTAGCATGTCTGTTAATAATTGGTATTAGCACTAGCACTCGCCACCTTAACAATTTACCTCTAATCAAACAAATTACATCAGACCGCGTGCATCTATGGGAACTTTCATACCAAGGCATTCAAAAACGCCCCTTACTCGGATGGGGCTTTAATGGGTTCGGTGCAGCTTACCCAGAGATACAATATCGCAAATCACTCCTAAAAGTCATTCGCTTGGGTGACTTCACTTTTGACTTCCAAGCCAAAAATGGACGCCTCCGCACGGAACCGCTACGCACAACCAAAGCACACAATCTAATTTTAGATACAACTTTATCCGTAGGTTTGCTAGGACTACTACCCTACTTAGTACTGTTGGGATTTTCTCTGGTACAGGTTATTAAGTCGCCTTATCGGGGGATTTCGGCAGTAGTAGTCGCCTACCTGGTGTTTACTTTTACCTGGTTTGAGTGCGCCCAATTTACGCATATAGCCTGGTGGTCGCTTAGTATATGTGGAATGTCCCCTACCCGTGAAAAAGTCACACCTTTCTATTAGACATCTCCAGAAAAGACGTAAAGACGCGATAAATCGCCGTCTCTACAAGGGTTTCGGGCAACGCATAATTATTTGTTGGAGATGTCTATTTAACTCATATATAATATTGATACTCAGCATTTAGTACTCATAAAAGTCCCGCTGATTCATACAATCGTTTAAGCATCGCTATAATTTTGGCACTATATTGCAAATCTGCTGCCCATCGTCCTGATAATTTATCTATGGTTGGTGCAACACCACGAGTCACAAAACGAAATCGAGGATCTACTATTTCATTAACTAAAGGTTCTAGACTGGCGTAAGCTTTTAAATGTTGGATCTGTGCCCGCACTCCAGTTCTGGCACTATCAAACTTTGCCGCTTCTAAACTGCCACCAATTGTGCCTAAACCTGCAAAGTTATTTTGCTCTGGTTTCACATCGCCACCAAAACGTAAAAATCCAGTTTCTAAACACATTTGACAGAAGGCGATATCATAGTTTACCCCCTCTACAGTAGCTTCTTCTCGATAGAGTTTCGGTAAGTCGGGAAACTTCGCCAAAGCGCTTTCGTTGTTGTTTTTTAGGAATAGCTGTAACTGCACTTCTGAGGTATAACCACGCGCCATAATTTGGTCAATCTGATTAGGATTAATTGCTAAGTTTGAGCGCAAAGAAATAGTACGACTGTTACTGTCCCAGTTAATTGAAATGTTAAAATCTCGCAGTTCAACAGCTTTAATATAAACAATTTTGCGATAGGTAATACGCCGGACATTAGGTGCTTTCGATAAATCGATTCGCAAGCGATCTACTAAATCAATGGGGATGTATGCATTACCATTAATTAGTATTCCTTTCTCGGAGTAATTTTGACTGTTGATTTTGATATTGATTGGGGGATAATTTGGATCTGGGGTAGGAGTAGAACCTGGATCAATTGTACGACTCCAAGATGCAACTCCATCGGCGATTCCTAAGGCAAAGTCGCGACGACGATTTTGCAGTAAAGCGCGATCGTCTGGACTGCTGAGAAAGCCAACTTGCATTATCATTGAAGCGATCGCTGTTTGCCGACAAAATGCCAAACTACCCAATCCACTATCTGTATCTGGCTTAACTCCTCGATTTGGTAGTTGGGGTACGCGACGCAATAACCCCACCAGTAGCAGTTCTGCGTTGCTTCTACGCTCGTCATTGCTGGCAATGTAGAAGACGCTAGCTCCACGCACAGAAGGATTGCTAGCAGCATCAGCATGAATTTCTAACGCCACATCGCGATCGCGTGCGCGAGAATTGATCCAGTTGATCGTTTGCGCTGCGCTTAAGTCATCCGGAACCGCTAAAACTTCAACAGATCGCGATCGCAATTCTGTCACAATCAAATCTCGCAGCAGTATCATCTCCCTAGCTTCGGTTGTACCACCCGCAATTGAACCTGGATCGATTCCTGTTGCTTCTTTGCCTCCGTGAGCCGCCGAAATAAAAATACGTCCCATCTTCAGTATTTCCTCTGATAAAATTAAGCTTTAGTGATTCTATACATCTTTCTTGGTTTTGCAGCAAGAATATAATAGCGATCAGAAGTTGGTTGTTAGTGGCTGGTTGACGGTTGAAGCTCAACAATCAACAGTTAACCACACCACGCTTCCCCGACTCCCCCACTCCTCCACTCCTCCACTAACTCCAAAATGCAAATACCCCGCTTACATCCAGACACAATAGACGAAATTAAACAACGGGCTGACATTGTGGATGTCGTTTCCGAATACGTTGTTTTACGTAAGCGCGGTAAAGATTTTGTAGGCTTGTGTCCCTTCCACGATGAGAAAACTCCTAGTTTTACAGTTAGCCAAACCAAGCAGATGTACTTCTGTTTTGGCTGTCAAGCAGGGGGAAATGCCATTAAGTTTTTGATGGAATTGGGGAAGCGCTCTTTTGCTGATGTGGTGCTAGATTTAGCACGACGTTATCAAGTGCCAGTGCAAACACTGGAACCAGAACAACGACAAGAATTGCAGCGTCAGTTGTCTTTGCGCGATTCCTTATATGAAATTCTGGCTTCGACGACACAATTTTATCAACACGCTTTGAGACAACCACTAGGGGAAAAAGCGATTGAATATTTAGGCGATCGCCAAATTAAGGAAGAAACAATCCAGCAATTCGGCTTAGGTTACGCTCCCGCAGGTTGGGAAACCTTATATCGCTATTTGGTGCAGGATAAACATTATCCAGTGCAATTGGCGGAAAAAGCGGGTTTGATTAAACCGCGTAAGGAAGGAGGGGGTTATTATGATGTGTTTCGCGATCGCCTGATAATTCCCATCCGCGACGATTTAGGACGCGTAATTGCCTTTGGTGGTAGAACTCTCACTGATGAACAACCCAAATATTTAAATTCACCAGAAACTGAGCTTTTTAGTAAGGGTAAAACTTTATTCGCTCTCGACCAAGCTAAAACGGGGATTTCTCAAGTTGATTCTGCTGTGGTGGTGGAGGGATATTTCGATGCGATCGCTCTCCATGCTGCTGGTATAACTAATGTCGTTGCTTCTCTCGGTACAGCATTAAGTTTAGAGCAAGTACGGCTAATATTGCGCTACTGTGATTCTAAACAATTGATACTCAACTTTGATGCTGATAAAGCTGGGACAAATGCCGCAGAACGAGCGATCGGAGAAATTGCTGAACTTGCGTATAAAGGTGAAGTTCAGCTAAAGATTCTCAACTTGCCTAATGGGAAAGATGCTGATGAATATTTGCGCGAATATAAGCCAGAAGATTATCGAGAATTGCTCCTCAATGCCCCACTGTGGTTAAATTGGCAGATTGAGCAAATTACTGAAGAGCGCGATTTGAAACAGGCTACAGATTTTCAGCAAGTTTCGCAAGAACTAGTTAAATTACTTAAACAAATAGAAAATAAAGATACGCGAAGTTATTACGTTTCTTATTGTGCAGAAATACTCAGCTTGGGAGATACCAGACTTATACCTTTACGAGTTGAGAATCTTTTAACGCAGATTGCACCTTCTTCTACAGCGCAGCGTCAGCCAACAACGCTACGCAAACATTCAAAAGGTCGTGTAGAAAAGGCAACTATAGATAATAGCGAACGCGGTCTTTTAGATCAAGCAGAGGCTTTATTACTGCGGATTTATTTGCATTGTCCCGAACAGCGTCAAGCTATTATTGCAGCTTTGGAAGACCGAGATTTACAATTTAGCCTTTCGCATCACCGGTTTTTGTGGCAAAAGATTTTAGAGATGACCGTTGACATAGATGTTAATTTAGTATCCACTTTGCAAGATAGATATTTGGAATTTTCGGAGGAAATGCAGTTAGTTTCCCATCTATTTCATGTGAGTGAGAAAGAACAAAAGGAAATTTTGCGTACTCCCCAAGTGATTCAAGTTACGACTGCTTGTATGGAACGAGTGCTGCGAGAAAAGCGCTGTCGTCACTATTTGGAGTTGTGGAAGCAAACCGATCCAGAAGCAGAACCAGAGCGATATCAGTCATATTGTGACGCCTTCTATGCCGAAAACCTGCGAATTCAGGAATTAGATCGGCAACGGTTATATTCGATTACAGATTTGTTGTCGGGTTGAAGCGTGTGGGGTGCGTAGACGCGGAGCGGCTTGTCGATAGACATCGCCTACAACTCTACTTTGCAGTAGTTCAAGGGAAAATTCTGTAAATGTCTTTGCGGTGAGCAATACGTTGACAGATTAATGTTTTTGTTTCTTGATCAACCGTAATGCCAATTCTGTAGTTACCCACGCGAATTTTATATTTATCGGTATAACCTTTCAGTTTTTCCAGATATCCTAATTCAAAGGGATTTTCGGATTCAAGTTCTTGAAATATAATTGGTTCTACGCGGCTTTGAATCTCCACGGGCAAAGCAGCAAGTTCCTTTAAGAATCGCTTTGTGTATTCAAGTTGCCACATTGTCACCTTTTAGTGATTGATAATACTTTATAGCTTCATCTTTAGATAGTGGTTTTTCATTTTGTACTTCCTCCATCAGTTTTGCCAAACCGTAATCCTCAAGAATTGCTTCAATTTTTTCAAATTCAGCGATAGGAATTTGTACGGCAATAGGTCGTTGATTGTCATCGATAACATAGCTTTTGTGAAGTTCAAGCATTTTAATAACTCCTATGTGTAGAAATCCATACCCTTACTATAAGCTGTAGTAATGAAGCGGGTTTTTATATCTTAGTTTTCCACAAAACTCACCTGAACTAACTATTTTAAATATTCTTTGTTAGATAGATAACTCTCTAT
>CASBQC010000368.1 GCA_949127805.1 Nostocales cyanobacterium PMM_0081 | reverse complement strand
GGATGAAGGATGAAGGATGAAGGATGAAGGATGAAGGATGAAGGATGAAGGATGAAGGATGAAGGATGAAGGATGAAGGATGAAGTGATAATTAGTAGAATTCTCGCCTGAGCGTGGGCAAAAAAATCAAGTTTTTCCTAACTTCTTGCCCTTTATCAGAAAATTGGGTCTAAAACCCAATTTTCTGATAAAAATGCAAAAATATATAAAGATACTTATGCAAATACACTTATCAAGCAAAAGTACTTAACGAATAAACTAGTCCTGAATGAACTGCGCTCTTCCAGGACGAGTGAAAATCTCTTCTTCCCTAATCCAAGCGTCCTTATTTTTTGTAAACAGTTATGTCTTCAAATCCTCCGAAGTCCGCACAATCGGCTTCTTTCCAGTACCTCAGCGGTAGCGAAATTCGCGCTCTTTTTCTCGACTTTTACGCTCAACGGGGACACCAGATTCTCCCAAGTGCGTCTTTGGTGCCAGAAGATCCCACCGTGCTGCTGACGATCGCGGGGATGCTACCATTTAAACCGATATTTTTGGGACAGCGGACACCAGAATTCAAACGTGCAACCACATCCCAAAAATGCATCCGCACTAACGATATCGAAAATGTCGGACGCACCAAACGTCATCAAACGTTCTTTGAAATGCTGGGTAATTTCAGCTTTGGTGATTATTTTAAAGAACAAGCGATCGCTTGGGGTTGGGAAATCTCCACAAAAGTCTTTAACTTCTCTCCAGATAACCTTGTCGTCAGCGTCTTTGAAGAAGACGACGAAGCCTTTAGCATCTGGCGTGATAAAATCGGTGTTACCGAAGCGCGAATCAAACGCATGGGTGCAGATGATAACTTTTGGGCATCTGGTGCTACAGGTCCTTGTGGTCCATGCTCAGAAATATATTACGACTTTCACCCAGAACGCGGCAACAATATTGATTTAGAAGACGACACCCGATTTATCGAGTTTTACAACCTCGTCTTCATGCAATATAACCGCGATGCAGAAGGCACTTTAACACCACTTGCCAATAAAAACATCGACACCGGGATGGGTTTAGAGAGGATGGCACAAATTCTCCAACGTGTTCCCAACAACTACGAAACTGATTTAATTTTCCCGATAATTAAAACAGCAGCCGATATTGCTAATATCGATTATACAACCTGCGATGAAAATACCAAAGTTTCTTTGAAAGTCATCGGCGATCACGTTCGTTCTGTCGTCCATATGATAGCTGATGAAATCCGCGCTTCTAACGTGGGACGCGGTTATGTGCTGCGCCGGTTAATTCGTCGGGTGGTGCGTCACGGACGCTTAATTGGCATTTCTGGGGAATTTACTACAGAAGTTGCCGAAACTGCAATTAGTCTTTCCGAATCAGCTTACCCGAATGTGCGGCAAAAAGAAGACGCAATTAAAGCTGAATTGCAACGGGAAGAATCCAACTTCTTGAAAACTCTGGAAAGAGGTGAAAAACTGCTTGAAGAAATTATTGCCAAGCTGAAAGAAGAAGGCAAAACCCAAATTAGTGGTGAAAGTGCTTTTAACTTGTATGATACCTACGGTTTCCCCCTCGAACTGACGCAAGAAATTGCCTCTGAAAGCAGTCTCACAGTTGATGTTGCCGGATTCGAGGCAGAAATGGAAAAGCAGAAAGAACGCGGTAGAGATGCACACGAAACCATCGATTTAACTGTGCAAGGTTCTCTCGACAAGTTAGCCGAACATATCAACGTTACCGAATTCTTAGGATACACCCAACCAACCGCGACTGCAAAAATCGAAGCGATATTAATAGATGGAGTTTCGACTGAAGAAGCGGACGCAGGAACTCAAGTACAAATAGTGCTTGACAAAACGCCATTTTATGCTGAGTCTGGGGGACAAATAGGCGATCGCGGTTACATCTCCGGTGACAATATCCTCATCAGAATTGAAGATGTGAAAAAAGAATCTGATTTCTTTGTTCACTTCGGACGCATCGAACGCGGTACAATCCGAGTAGGAGATTCTGTGACTGCACAAATAGACGCGGGTTGTCGGCGTCGTCTGCAAGGAAATCATACTGCTACACATCTGCTGCAAGCGGCTTTGAAGAAGTTAGTCGATGAAGGCATATCTCAAGCTGGTTCTCTGGTTTCCTTCGACAGATTGCGCTTTGACTTCAACTGTCCGCGTCCCTTGACACCCGAAGAAGTCCAGCAAGTCGAAGAACAGGTTAATACTTGGATTGCCGAAGCACACGCTGCGAAAGTCGAAATATTACCTCTTGCAGAAGCCAAAGCTAGGGGTGCAGTTGCCATGTTCGGCGAAAAATACGGCGAAGAAGTGCGCGTGATTGATTTTGCGGGTGTATCGATGGAACTGTGCGGGGGAACTCACGTCAGTAATACTGCGGAGATTGGCGTTTTTAAGATTATTTCCGAAGCTGGTGTAGCTTCAGGAGTAAGACGAATTGAAGCGGTTTCTGGTTTAGCGGTGTTGGATTATTTGAATGTTCGCGATAAAGTAGTGAAGGATTTAAGCGATCGCTTTAAAGTGAAACCCGAAGAAGTTCCAGAGAGAATTACCGGACTGCAAAACGAGTTGAAGAATACTCAGAAGCAGTTGGAGATATTGAAAGGACAATTGGCGATCGCTAAATCTGACAGCTTGCTACAAACAGCTGAATCTGTAGCCGATTATAAAATTATCGTCGCCCAAATGCAAGATGTTGATGCCGCTTCGTTGCAAACTGCTGCTGAACGCTTGCTGCAAAAACTGGGTAAGGGTGCGGTGGTGTTGGGTTCGGTTCCGGAAGCTGGTAAAGTTACCCTTATAGCAGCTTTTAGTCCAGAAGTCAATAATAAAGGACTTCTTGCTGGTAAATTTATCGGTGCTATTGCGAAGATTTGCGGTGGTGGTGGTGGTGGAAGACCGAATTTAGCGCAAGCTGGGGGACGTGATGCGAGTAAGTTACCAGAAGCGTTGAATACTGCTTTGAGTGAGTTGAAAGCTGGTTTGGGTTAATTGTAGGGCAGGCATCTTGCCTGCCTTAAAATAATAAATGTCAGGTAAAAGATTATCGCGAACATTGCTTAAGGACTAATCATGCAAAGAGTCACAATTGAGGAATTCCGACGAGAACCATTGCAATACCTCAATCAAGTTGAAGCAGGTGAAACTTTTGTTATTGTGCAAGCTGACAAACCTATTGCCGAACTAAAACCAATTACAAGTACGGAAAAAAAGATGCGTCCGTTTGGTTTATGCGCTGGAGAATTTACGGTTCCTGATGATTTTGATGCACCCTTACCAGAAGAGATTCTTAATGCATTTGAAGGTAGATGAAAATTATCTTAGATACGCATATTTTCTTATGGTTTATCAGCGCTGATAGTCGGCTATTAGCAGATGTTCGCTTCGGCTATTCGCGATCGGGACAATGAAGTTTATCTGAGTGTTGTCTCAATCTGGGAAACTATTGTTAAGTATCAGTTAGGCAAGCTAACATTGCCAGAATCTGCCGAAATTTATCTTCCCAAACAACGCGATCGCCATCAAATTGCAAATCTTGATTTAGATGAAGGCAGTGTTGCTCAACTTGCGAATTTACCATTATTGCACAAAGACCCTTTTGATAAGATGCTCATTTGTCAAGCTTTACAACATAATTTAACTATTGCAACAGTAGATCCAGAAATCATCAAATACTCGGTCAGCGTTATTTAAGAGGACAATTATTTAAAGCGATCGCACTTTACACAACAAAGCCACAAAGAGCGATGTCTACGACAAGCTGCGTTGCATCTACACACTTACAGCAGATTGCGTTGTTATGAAATACACGTAGAGACGTAGCAATGCTACGTCTCTACAGGGTTTTGGGTTTTACGCATGTACCTCATCTACCTGAAATTTGCTGTATAAAACTTTTCATTTCGACTCAAAAAAAGTAGCAGGTGAAATGTGAAAAAACTTTGCAAGCTGCTGAATGTGGTTAACTGTTAAATTTCGTTGACCGCTCAATACTTCAGATACGATAGACTCGGTTTGAAAGATAGAAACTAAATCTTTTTCGCGTAAACTAAATTCATCTATTAATGCTTTAAGTAGCTCAACACCATGAATATCAGGTATGAGTTTATGTCTTTCTTCGTATTCATATACTAGAGTACCTAAAACATTTAGATAGTCTTGTTCGTCGGGTGTTAATTCACCTTTATCAATCAGTAAATCGATTACTTTTTGCGTAGCGAGCAACTCTGACTCAGCGGTGATGGGACGAGGAGGGAAATTTGTCAGTAATTCGATGTAAGTGTTAGTGTTAGGTGTACCAAGGGTCATTTTTCCAGTCCTCTTTGTCATATTCTGCGTGGGTGAGAACATGGCGGATAAAAACTTTTTGATATTTGTAATCTACCAACGCAATGAGTCGATAGTTGTTACCACCAATGTTAAAAACTGTCAAATTACTAACTTGATCGGCTGAGGGATAAACTTGACGTAAATCAACAAAGTTTTGCCATTGAGCTTCACATGCTAGTTTATACCATGAACGCAAGCTGTTTTGTGCGTTAGGATATTTTTCCCAGAATTCGACAAGTCTGGAACGAGAAATAACGTGCATATATTTTGAGTATAGAAAGATGTTTCATGCTTATTTATGTCTCTTGGTCTGATTATATTTTATTATAATATTTATTAGCAAATTGCGAAGTTTTTCAAGTCAATGCGATCACCACCTCCGGTGATCGCATAATAAATTAAAAAAGGGATGCTTTCCAAACATCCCTTTTCTAAAAACAAACTATATCTTTTGTCAACGCGATTAAAACAGTCTAAAAATAAACGGATAACGGAACGGTTCATCAGGCTGAGTTAGACAGTGAAATAATGCCCAAATTGTCAATCCCCAGTGTATTGCAAAACCAAGCACAACAACCGGAAAGAATAAAAATCCGCCAATACCAAAGGTAATAAAAGATATAATCGCAATGGGGATTCCAATTAAAGTTGCCCAGAACCAAACATTGAAGTGAAAATTAATCGATTCTTTAGCGTTGCTTTTAACAACTGGATCGTCGGAAATTAAGTTAATGACAATGGGAACCGCAATCGATAATAATCCTGTACTAAAAAAAATTGCTCCATGACACAGAGATGATAGCAATTTACGTTTATCTGAGTCGTGTGAAACTTGCATCCTGGTCGCTCCTCAACTTGCTTTCTAGCTTTGATTGTAACGGGCATTTAATAGGTTTAGTATTGCTGTTTACCGTACTCAGGAACTTTTCCGGCTTTTCCTTCAGATAGATGAACTTTGACTGTTACTAATCTACTCTAACTATGAGGTTTACCGAACCCCCACAGTAGAAGAACTGATTCAAAATATCTAGAAATTTTTAAGGGCAGACAAAATGCCTGCCCTTTTAGATCATAAAAATTGTGAAGTACCTCAACCACAAGAGTCTAGGTTTCTTGGGCACACATGATGTTTTCAGTGTTATCCTAGTCTTGCAACTAGCTCCTCAAGCGTGAATTCCGGCACTCCCTGCCGTACAAGAAGTATTATAACATAGCATTTGGGCTTGTATTGAAAACATTTACAAAGGAGTAGACAATGGGCAGATTAAATCCTTTCTCTCTACAAATGCAGATTACTAGCATGTTTGAGCAAGGGCAATCATTTTTTGCTACCACTAAAGTACAAGATTGGTTGAAAGAGCGTCAACACAATCCAGCAGATTATGACATTATTTTTCATAAAAAACCCGCTCCTCCTGGTTCAAAAGAAGTGATGGTAGTTGAAATTGAATTGCGTCGCAAAGATGGGCAACCTGTAGATCCGTGGTTGCAAGAACAAGCAAATTTACATGCTTGAAAAACCTAGGTGCGTAAACTCCGCGCACCTATTGCTAATTCTGAAAATTAGATAAAACAGATATTATTAGACATCCACCGCTCTTTTATGATGCGTTACCACCAATCCCAAGAGACGTAGCAGTGCTACGTCTCTACATTCATTGCCAATATGACCATTTCTATAAGTTTGCTCTTTAGCTGATGATGAGAAGGCTTATGACGTACCGAATTGTTTCACATCTGACTGAAAATCAAATTTCGGAACTGCTGGATTTATACAAAAACGAATTTTGGAGCAACAAACGTACACATCAAGACGTAGTGCAGATGCTTGCAGAATCAGACATTATTATCGCTTTAGTTGATGAAAATGAAAAATTAATTGGTTTTACTCGCATTCTCACTGACTTTGTTTATCGAGCAATTATTTTCGATGTTATTATTAAGCCCAGTCAGAGAAAGATGGGACTTGGCTCGAAGTTGATGGATGCAGTTGTTAATCATCCTCAGTTAAATTCAATAGAATGGATTGCTCTTTGCTGTTTGCCAGAAATGGTTCCATATTATGAACGCTGGGGCTTTACATCTGAATTAGGTAAAATGCAGTTGATGTTTAGAATAAATCAATCAAACAAGGAAATTGCCAATGATAATTAATCCGGAAAATGTACCCAGTCGAACAACTTCAAATTATCCCGATGAATTTAAGCCTTTGATGATAGGAAGAGTAAAACAAGCGTTAGGTAATGCGGCTAAATTGACAAATTTCGGTGTAAACTTGGTTAAACTTGCACCGGGAAGCTGTTCTGCGTTGAGACATTGGCATACGCGACAAGATGAGTTTATTTATGTAATAGAGGGTGAAATCACGCTAATTAGCAACGAAGGAGAACAAATATTAAAACGGGGTATGATGGCGGGTTTCGCTGCTGGTGAGGAAGATGGACACCATCTGGTGAATAAATCGGAGGCGATGGTAGTTTATTTAGAAATTGGTGATAGAACTTCAGGCGATCGCGTAACCTATCCAGATAATGACATCATCGCGAAATCCACTCCTGATGGTTGGATGTTTACACGCAAAGATGGTACTTTGTATGAGAGTTAGCCTCAGATTTCATCGTCTTTTGAATCAAACCTAACTTGTCGGTAGAGGGCTTTTACAGGAACAGAGAATCCTACACTCTCCAAAGTTAAAGTTTCTCCTGCTTCATAAGGGTAAAGCACCCAAAGACCTTGCTCGTTACGTCGGAAACACTCTACTCCAACTTGCTCTGACTGGATGAGAACGTACTCCTGCAAAGTGTTCAGCCTGCGATATCTGGTAAACTTAGAGCCGCGATCGTAAGCTTCTGTGGAAGGTGAGAGTACTTCTACAATCAAACAAGGGTACTGCACAAATTGATTAGAGTCCCTATCTCTGGAATCGCAAGTCACGACTAAATCCGGGTAGTTGTATGGTCCTGCTGGGGAAACTTGCACCTTGACATCTGCAATGTAAACCTCACAGCCTTTTTCTGCGAGATGACTATCTAAACCAGTGTAAAGGTTGCCGGCAATGCGGTTGTGGGGCTTTGTACCACCCGTCATGGCAAAAACCTCCCCATCAATATACTCGTAGCGGATTTCTTGAGTTGGTTCCCATTCCAGGTACTCCTGGGGAGCCATAAAATTAAACTGTGGATTAGCAACCATAAGTTGTACTCTTCCCTAATACTTAGAAGCCTTGCTTTTATTTTAAAACTATTATTGCAATTAGCGTTCATTTTTTAGCAACATAATATGTCTAAAAACAAAATTGAAGATATTTATAATTTTCTGAAGTTATCGGATGCGATCGCTACTTCCGGACAACCAACTAAAGAACAGTTTCAAGTAATCAAAGAAGCGGGATATCAAGTAATAGTCAATCTGGCACTACCAGAATCACCTAACGCTTTGCCAGATGAAAAGCAAATTGTCGAAAGTCAAGGTATGCAATATGTCCACATTCCCGTAGTTTGGGAAAACCCAACATTGGAGAATGTGACAGAATTTTTTCGTGTTATGGAAGCGATCGCAGACAAACAAGTTTTTGTCCATTGCGCTGCAAATATGCGAGTTTCAGCCTTTATATATCTTTATCGTCGTCTTCATCAAGGTATTAGTGATGAAGATGCAAAAAAGGACTTGCAGAAAATTTGGATTCCTAATGAAATATGGCAGAAATTTATTGAGCAAGTAATATCAATTAAAAAATAAATTTAGCGATCGCGAACATTATCGAAAATTTCATCTGGGTTGATATTTAACGTCGATATTTGGTATTTTTGCCGAAAGGTAGCAAGTTCTGCACCAAATTTGCTGTTTTCTCTTGTCAAGCGTTGATACTCAGATAATGATAATATAACTGCTACCGATTGACCTCGCCGTGTAATCTCAACAAGCTTACCATTTTCGGCTTCATGAACAATTTGAGCAAAGCGATCGCGGGCTTGAGCGATTGAGTATTGATCTGGCATTGTTAAAATTAGACAACAAATGGCTATATTTATGGCTATATTTTAACGTGATGATATTGTTTTTGTAGAGGCGATCGCATCCCACTGACATCTCAGTAAAATCGCTAAAATATATAACTAAAGCAATACAAGGTTGCGGCAGATGCGTAAGCGGATTTGGCAAGAGATTAAGCAATTAAGTACAACAGCAGCCAGTGAATCGGCTCCACACCAGACAATCCAAGATACACATAAGCAAATAATAAACCTTATCAAACCCAAATTTTTACCTTGAATTTAGGCATAGGGTTGATTTTCGCCGTGCTAACGTATATATTGCTTCGCAGCCTTCGTCGCTAAATTCCTCTCTTACTCTGCGCCCTCTGCGCCTCTGCGGTTCGATATTATAATTATGTCAATTCAACGCACAATTCAAAGTATATATACTGATGGGGCTTGCACCGGCAACCCAGGTCCTGGTGGTTGGGGTGTAGTAGTCTATTTTACCGACGGCTCAATTTATGAAATGGGCGATCGCTCTCCCCATACGACCAATAATAAAATGGAAATGCAAGCAGCGATCGCTGCTCTAGAATTCCTAGAAGAATCTGGGCAAAAAGAACCCGTTCCCCTTTATACCGATAGCGAATACCTCATCAACTGCGTTACCAAGTGGGTGAAAGGTTGGAAAAAGAAAGGTTGGAAAAAAGCCGATGGCAACCCCGTCCAAAATCAAGACCTTTTGGAACAATTAGATGAACTCAACAGTCGCAAGGTAAAATGGGAACACGTCCGGGGTCACTCTGGTAACATAGGTAACGAACGCTGTGATGTAATTGCTCGCGCTTACGCTACTGGCAAAACCCCATCCCTCAAACAACTCGCTTATACTCATTCTCAGGAATCCTTAAAGCAAACAAGCGAGATAAATGTAGCAAAAGTATCTGAGTGTGATACAAACTCGACAATAATTAACAAAAGCAAACAAGAAATCAGTATTGCAACAGATACAACAATTATGGAGCCATCTACATCGACAACAATCGAAGAAAAACCACCAGAGATGAGGGTGGCACATCTCCGCAACTTGGTTGAAACTCTCCACATCGCTGATGAAATAGCTACAAAAGGCTACTTAATTACCAGTTCCGAACTAGCAGATTTAATGGATGTTCATGCCAGCGCTGTCACCAGTCGAGGAGATCAATGGCGCTGGCGCAACTGGATTGTCTCACGAGTACGACGAGAAGGCAATCAAATTCTCTGGGAATTGGAAAGAGGCGATCGCGTGGGGAGCGAAAGTGAGGAGTGAGGAATTAAGAGTCAAAAGTCAAGAGTCAAAAGTCATAACTCCTCACCTTAAACAGCCTACAGTCTACACACAAGTCGAAAAAAATCCAATTTGTTTGTTAAAGCCTCTCAGACTAAAGTCGCTGCCTCACGGACAAAGCCAGACGAGCGCAGCCTAGAATTGGTTTTTTCTGTATTTAACGCCGTGTGCGACTTTCTCTCAAACCTAACCCCCAACCCCTTCCTTACGTTCGCGTAGCGTCTCGTTCGCGCAGCGTCTCCGACAGGAGAAGAGAGGGAAGGGGAGTAAGAATCAAAGGGTCTCAGCAGCGGGGGAGAGGAATAGAAGTGGGGTTCCAAGAATAAGTTGCACCGAAGCGCGTATTTAGCCCATGAAGATGGGCTTTGTTTGTGTAGCCCCAGACTTTAGTCTGAGGGGCTTTGAGCGACTGAACCTGAAAGGTCAGTGTTGGTAGTTTACTCAGCACTATACTTCCGTCCCCTCCACTCCCGTGGAGTGCGAAATGCAGATAAGAAAATTCGCAGCACAGCTATGGGATCAGCTAAAGGGGAAAGCCAGAATAACCAACCACCATTAGCACGAGTGCGATCGTAAGAAGGTGCGATCGCTAATAACAAAGCAAAGCGAATCACCAGCAGAAATACATTCAAACCCACTAGGAGGAGGGGGGGAGTGGGGAGTAGAGACGCGATAACCTGTGTCTGTACAAAAGTGGGGAGTGGGGGAGTAAAGGGGAAAAACAAATAAGCTAGGACAACAAAAATAGGTAAACCTTGGACTGCAAAAAGTAACCATAAATCCCCCCACAATTGAGCGCGGGAAGATGCATCTTTCAAATCAAGACTTCGTCCCCATTCCTTCCACGTTTCCAGCGCTCCCTCATACATCCGCACCTTTAGCACCTTCGCACCATCCAGAAAGCCCACCTTAAAGCCTTGAGCGGCGATATTCCGAGCTAAAGTAACATCATCACAAAAAGAACCTCCAGCACTGCTATAGCCATCCACAGCTGCTAAAACTCGGCGACGACATAAAAAGCATTGTCCATTCGCCATTACGCGTTCTGGCTGCTTGGTATTGACACCAGCTGGATCAAATCGGTAAAGCAAAGTCATCAACAAAGCCGGTTGTAGCCAGCATTCCCCTGGATACTTCAGAATAAACTGAGGCGAAAGAGAAACCAAGTCATATTTTTGGGCTTCTGCTATCTTCACCAAACCAGCAATCAAACCAGGATCGGGCTGAGTATCAGCGTCCATCCCCAGAAACCACTCACTTCCCTCTGAACTATGTAAAAAGCCATTATGCAACGCCCAAGGACGCCCTACCCAACCAGGGGGTAAAGGATCATCCGTCATCAGCCGAAAACGGGGATCTTGCTGAATAGCCAATTTTACCAAGTCGGGAGTGCCATCTTGGGAGTTACTGTCTACAACAATAATTTCCCGAAGTTCGTAGCTTTGTCGGGTTAAACATTCCAACAAAGGGCTAATGCGAAGAGCTTCATTTAGTGTGGGGACGACAACGCTGACACTACCCAAAAGTTCTGGCGTTGGTTGTTGTGGTTCAATGGGGGGATGGCGTCCGGGTCCTTTCAGCAGACGCGAGAGCAAAATCGCTGTTGCCGGTACTTGTATAAGTAGCAAAAATAGCGTTAAATAATTCAAAATTCTCTCATTGAAGAATCGGGAATAGGTAATGGGTAATAAGTAGATGGGCATAAATAAACGCTCCTTAACGTAGTAACGGCTTAAGCCGTTAAAATCCTCAGGGAGGAGCGGTAAACCGCTCACTACGAAGAGCGGAGAGTATTTTACATTTAATTTCGCCCACTTACTTAGGGAATGGGTAATGGGTAATAGGGTATTGGGCATTGATAATAATTCTTTCCCTTTTCCCTTTTCCCTTTACCCCTCTTCTAATGTGAAAATGCTTACTTCAAAGCAACTTTGACTGGAGCGACTTGTATTTCTGTTTTTGTTTCAACAGATGGTTGTGCGGGTGCATTTGCAGTTTTCCACCACAAAGCCAAAGCCGGAACTACACCACCGAAGAAGCTCAGTAAAACTGGAATCGCATACCCAGATCCTAAGCTGAGTCCGGCAGCGAAGATAAAATTGCTGATATAAACAATTAAAGGAACGTTGAGTTGCGATCGCTCTAATTTAATCGACGCATTTCTCCACAACAGCGCTGCTACACTCATAAATAAAGCACTTGTACCAAACCAACCAGCATAGTTTCCGTAGGGTGTCCCAAAGAAAGCTCCTGGTTTTTCCCAATACCAAAACGGAAAAGCGGTTTGACTCATACCTGGCTCTAAAGCAAAGTCCCAGCAGGTGAATAATAAAGCACCCACCGCTACAGCAGCAACGTGACGCACTAAACTTGGTTTTTCGGCTACTTGCAAACCGGTTCTAGCAATTAAGTACGCGGAAAGACCAACATAGAACCAGGATATAGGAATTGTAAACGGTACTAACCCGGCAATTTTATAGCCCAACCCACTTAAGTAGCTATAATCACCAAATGGAAAGCCTGTGCTAGTTCCCAGCAGTTCACTTCCTACAGAGATCAACACAGATGGCAGCATGAATGCTAACCAGTTTCGCAATCCCAAAACTCGATACGCATAAATACTGACAGCTCCTGTACCTAATATAATATCAACTACACCCCCGTTAGCCATACTAGACTGCATCGCAGTCTGTCCAACAGTGCCTAAATTCAGAATTACTTCGGCATTAGGTATGACTAATAGTATACCAAGCAGTCCAAAAACCTTCGATAAAATATGACCGGTGAGGCATACGCGCTCAACAATAACAAGTTGTCTCATGATAATTCCCTAACAATACGTGACACGCGGCTACGATCGCTGCTAACAGTTTACAAATGTTTAAGAACATATTTAACTAACTTGAGGGCTAATTGTTTGTAAACTTGTTTGTTTTTCTTTGGCAGAGCATACGATCCTATTGATTCAAGGGAAAATACACAACATGTTAAACCTATACTCTAAATCATTTTTGAACATTTGTATTATCCGCTTCTGTCGCTAATAGGTAATCGGTAATAAAGACTCTCTTGAGCTTGGACCCTTGGAAAAAATTATTACCGATGCCCCTAATCAAGGGTTCCCATTGACCACGTTCCCAATTACCAACTATATGATTAACCAAACTTGATATATTTCATAAAATGAGTCGATTGTCAAGTAGCTGAAAACATTACGATTGCAGCAAAGCAGATAGTTGTGGAATAATGAGTTGATATGATACTGGGAAATACAACCCATGTCAATGTATGAAAACTTTTCCTGGGGTTTCCCTAACGTTAGTAGTGCTTGCTTACGGTAGCTTGGGCTGGTTGATATCGCAAGCACATTCACCTTGGTATGTTTGGTTGACGGGAGTTACAGGTATCTTGTTTTTACTCTCAGCCTTGACAACCCCGTGGTTGAAGATGGCAGACTATTCTATTATTTTCTTTAAATCAGATACTAGAACTTTCGCCTTTTCCGTTTTAGCTGCTTTCTTATTCTTTCTGATGATTGCTTGGTTTAAAGTATTTCTTGATACCTTGGTAATCATTTCGGCGAACATATTATTAAGGATAGACGTTCAAAGATGCGGATTAGGAGAACGGCAAAGCTTTTTAATTACAAGTATCTTTTCATTCACAGGTTTAGCTTTGGGTGTAATCATGCAGACGGCATTTTCACATCATTTAACTACGCATTTTTTGTGATAATTGGTAATTGGTAAGGCGTTTTTTTCGATTCCCGATTCTTTATTTACCATAGTTGCTTAATTTATGGTTTATTTGACAATCTCATATTTGCAATTTCTGCAATTTTCGGAAGTGGACGAAATTAAACTTCTAATATGTAGGGAACACGAAGAGTGCTAAAATCAAGGGTTTTAAGCACTCTTCGTGCTTAAAACAGTTTTAAGCACTCTTCGTGCTTACTACATTTAAGAGGTTTTATGCCTATCTACTTATTAGTTAACTTTTGAAGTTTAAATTACAAAATTAGTTTTCTCGTCTATGCTTTATATGACAATGTTTCAATTGATAAAGATCCAAAATTAAGGAAACATTAGATACAAATTGGCGATGAGGAGTTTCTGCTTTTTCTTATGAAACTATTATCGTAAAAAAAGTACCCTGGAAAAGAGCAATATTTGCTACTTTTGCAATTACATAATTTATGCTTTTTATTACAACTTTAAAAAATATTTACATGCAAAATAAAAACAGAGAAAAATACTGATATTTGCGTTCGGAGACGAATAATGGTAGCGATCGCAGAAAATGCCCAAAAAAGGCTAACAATACAAACTGTAGAAATTGCCCCGGATACGACAGCGATTCGTTCTCTTGATTGGGACCGCGATCGCTTCGACATCGAATTCGGTTTGCAAAACGGTACAACTTACAACTCATATCTAATTCGCGGTCAGCAAACCGCATTAGTTGATACTTCCCACCGGAAGTTTGAGCAACTGTATTTAGACACCCTCAAAGGTATAATCAATCCCAAAGCAATTGATTATATCATAATCAGCCACACAGAGCCAGACCATAGCGGCTTAGTGGAAGAAGTTTTGCAATTAGCACCCAGAGCAACCGTTTTGGGTTCAAAAATTGCCCTACAATTTCTCGAAGGCTTAGTACACGAACCTTTTTCAAAGCGAATTGTTAAAAGTGGCGATCGCATTGACTTAGGCAAAGGACACGTTATAGAATTCGTTAGTGCGCCTAACTTACACTGGCCCGATACAATATTCAGCTTTGATCGCAAAACCCAAACTCTCTTCACCTGTGATGCTTTTGGGATGCACTTTTGCGACGAACGTACATTTGACGAAGACTTAGAAGCAATTGAAGCTGACTTTCGATTTTACTACGATTGCTTGATGGGTCCCAATGCTCGCTCCTTGCTGAATGCGATGAAGAGAATGGGTGAACTTGGCAAAATCAACATCATCGCCAACGGTCACGGACCCTTACTCTACCACAACCTTGATTTTCTCACAGAACGCTACCAAAGTTGGAGCCAAGTCCAAGCAGAAGCGCAAACAACCGTAGCTTTATTTTACGTTTCAGACTACGGCTATAGCGATCGCCTCGCTATGTCGATTAATGAAGGAATCCAAAAAACTGGGGTAGCCGTCGAAATGATGGACTTAACCAGTGCGGAAATCCAAGAAATTCAAGAACTGGCAGGTCGAGCAGCTGGTATAATTATCGGAATGCCGCCAACCGCAGCCGCAGCCGCTCAAGCAGCGATTAATTCGCTTTTAGTTGTCGCCAACAACAAGCAAAAAGTTGGCTTATTTGAATCTTACGGTGGCGATGACGAACCAATTGACACCCTGCGGAGAAAATTCATCGATTTGAGTGTCAAAGAAGCCTTCCCCGCGATTCGGATTAAAGGTGAACCTACCGCAGCTACTTACCAATTGTGTGAAGAAGCCGGTACAGACTTAGGACAATTGTTGATGCGGGAACGCAACATCAAGCAGATTAAATCTCTTGATGTGAACATGGAAAAAGCCCTGGGACGCATCAGCAGCGGATTGTATATTCTGACTGCCAAAAAAGGTGATGTCAGCAGTGCAATGTTGGCATCTTGGGTAGCGCAAGCGAGTTTGCAACCATTAGGATTTACAATAGCCGTTGCCAAAGATAGAGCAATGGAATCATTATTGCAAATAGGCGATCGCTTCGTCCTCAATGCCTTAGAAGAAGGAAATTATCAAGACCTGAAAAAGCACTTCCTCAAGCGTCTACCTCCCGGTGCTGACCGTTTTGTCGGCATTAAAACCCAAAATGCCAAAAACGGTTCTCCCATTCTCACAGATGCTTTAGCATACATGGAATGTGAAGTCACCGACTGCATGGAATGCAGCGACCACTGGATTCTTTACTGCACCGTCCAAGAAGGTCGTGTTTCCAAAGATGGACTCACCGCAGTTCGTCACCGCAAAGTAGGTAATTACTACTAAAGGATGAACTAAAGGATGAAGTGTAAGGGATAAAGGATGAAAGTAAGAAAGTAAGACTCATATTTTTCCCTTTTTCATCCTTCATCCTTCATCCTTCATACTTTCTTTCATCCTTCATCCTTCATACTTCATACTTTCTTTCATCCTTCATACTTCATACTTCATACTTTATCATGAGCGATTCCAAACCCCGTGACGTTCAGGTTTTACCGATCGCCACAAACACTACAGTAATGAGAGCGCGTAGCTGGTCGCGTCTGCGGTTTGAAATTGAGTATGCATTGGAAAGAGGTACAACTTCCAATTGCTATTTAATTGAAGGTGATAAAACTGCACTTATCGACCCACCGGCGGAAACCTTCACTGACATTTTTCTGGAAGGATTGCGGCATTCTTTCGACTTTAAAAAGTTGGATTATGTCATTTTAGGTCACTTTAGTCCTAACCGGATCGCGACCTTTAAAGCGCTGTTAGAACTTGCACCGCAAATTACTTTTGTCTGTTCCTTACCAGCAGCTGGAGATTTGCGTACTACTTTCCCAGACCGAGATTTAAAAATCATCGTCATGCGGGGGAAAGAAACTTTAGATTTAGGTAAGGGTCATGTT
>CASBQC010000367.1 GCA_949127805.1 Nostocales cyanobacterium PMM_0081 | reverse complement strand
TTCATCCTTCATCCTTCATCCTTCATCCTTCATCCTTCATCCTTCATCCTTCATCCTTCATCCTTCATCCTTCATCCTTCATCCTTGACATGTTCCGTATTACGTAGTGGCACAATCACCTAACTTTGGTAAGATGACCGTTTAAAATCTTTTTCATAAGATTAATCTTGTAAGAACAATTCAAAGTCTAAGTATAGAGGTGACTCATGGCGCTAAAAATGAACGTTCCCAATATTGCCTGCGATGATTGTGCAGCAACGATTGCTGACTCTATTCACGTAGTGGAACCTGAAGCGAAAGTTGAGGTAGATGTCAAAGCCAAAACTGTCACCGTAGAAGCTGCATCTTCAGAAGAGTCTATCAAACAGGCGATCGTTGCGGCTGGTTACCACATAGAAGGTTATCAATAATTAATATTTTTCCCAAGGACACTGATGAAGACAATTTTCGTCACCATCATGTGTCCGATCGCAAGTGAAAAAATTTGCTTTTTTGGAGACTTGAAACTCTGGACAATTGCAAGGCTATTTCGTTCTAGACATAAACCACCCAGAACTAAAGTTCACAGGCTTTTAGCGCGCATTCCGTTAAAACGGACTATAACATGAGTATCAGTCGTATGAAGACGAGTTTCGCTATCAGCCGGGGAATTCATTCTGAGGTGATCTCGATGAGAATGAAATAGCCCTGGGACAATTCAGCCCAATACCAACAATTTTTTCAGAAAAGTGTGACGCAAGTAAATAAATAAAAAATATTAATTTACCTTTTACGTCAATATCAAAAGCGATCGCGTATTTGGTGCTTGGTTATATAAAAATTTGAATCTTTACAAGATATCTCATTTTTTTCCGAGGAATTACGCACATTGTTAATGCTTGTTACTTTCTTGTGTATAAGCCTTTGTTATGTCCAATAAATATTTGTCTTTATTAAGCTTATGAAAGCTTGACATTTTTGATTTGGGAATTGTTTTAGATGGATTACACCAGGAATTTACACTAAGACCTCTACCCTAATAAATATATTTCAGTGTTTTCACTGTTTAAAAAAAATAGGTGACAGTACAAAGTGGGTATCATAAGTTTCAGTTACTGCAAGTGTAGTATAAATCCAAATATTAAGAGGTTCTTAAAAGTTGGCAACCTTTTATATATCCAAATCTTAGAGAATAATCTTTTGCCAACCATAAAGAGATATTCAGTAATAACAGCAAGTCTTAGCAAGTGAAATCAGGGTTCTAGCGTTAATATTGAATAATGGCAAAAAGCAAAGCAATGAATATTTCTATTCTGGTCTTTGGAAGTGAGAATTTTATCGCTAACCTTCCGGATCAGATCCATAATGCAACAGCTTTTAGTGTAGAAGTTATCGCCAATTTAAATCAGGTAATATCGCGCATTAAAATGATGCCGCCTGATATAATACTTGTGCAGGCTAGTATTAATGCCAGCATGGAATTATGTTGTTGGCTGAAAGAGCAGACAAAGCTATCCTGGATATACTGCATTCTAGTTGAAGATCGTCCAGAGCAAATTTCTCAAAGAAATAGGTATGGCTGGGAGTGGGATTTCGAGATGACTTCCACCGCACTGAAGCAAGGTGCTGATGCTTATATTTGGCAAATTCCAGAAGAAAAAACAGACCGGAACTCGGCATTGTCTGCCAATAATTGCCTAATATTAGCTCAATTAACAGTTGGTTTGCGGAAAGCGCAAAAATATCGAGATTTAATTCAAAAAAATGATGTTTTGTCAGGGTTCGCTTTAGCAGATTCCCTGACAGAAATGAAGAATCGTCGTGCTTTAGATCAGGATTTACCCAGACAAATCCAAAGATCCCGTAATCAGAATAATCCCTTAAGTTTGATTATTTTGGATGTAGACTTCTTCAAAAAAGTTAACGATACCTACGGGCATTTAGTAGGCGATCGCGTTTTACAATTACTATGTGCCAGACTGCGGAATAATTTGCGCTTTCAAGACACAGCCTTCCGCTACGGTGGTGAAGAATTCGTGATTATTCTCCCTAACACCACAGGTGAAGAAGCACTTCTAGTAGCACGTCGTCTCAATCGCATAGTCAACCAAGAACCATTTACGATTAACAATCAAGTAAGTATTAACGTCACCATTAGCTTGGGTATCGCTTCTCTGCAAGACGAAGATGATGAAGACGGAATGAGTATGCTAGATCGTGCCGATAAATATCTTTTACAAGCTAAAGCCACAGGACGTAACTGTGTTATTAATGGTAGACGGTCAAGAGTCAATGGTCAATGGTCAATGGTCAAGGGTCAAGAGTCAATGGTCAATGGTCAAGAGTCAATGGTCAACACTTTAGACTTTTTGGCTAGTAGACATAGGAGTAGAAATTAATTATGCGTTGTCCGAACCCCAAGAGACGTAGCACTTGGTAGTCTCTACATTCTTTTTCACGACGTTTGACTTTTTGACTATTGACTCTTGACTTTTTGACTATTGACTATTGACTATTGACTCTTGACTTTTTGACTCCGTATTCAGCGCGATCGCATTCTCACAATCTTTCACCGAAGCGCGTTTTCGCATCGCTTCTACCAAAGCCTCATAACTAGACCAATTTTCTTGTAGTAAATTTTTCGCTTGCAGCAAACAAAACCGCTGTTTTTGGTCATAAGCTGATGCAGAAAAACCCAAACTTTTCAATACACCTGCCAGCTTATTTTTATCATCAGATCCACCCTCAGTATTATCAAACACTAAAGCTTCAGCCGCAATACCCGCCATCCAAACAGTGCAATAGCGATCCAACATTTGCGCGGTGATTTTACCTTGTTCGAGTTGCAAAGCTAATTCCGCATCATTAAAAGCAACTCCACCAAGTCCAGCTTGTCCCAACTTCAAAGCTTCCCAAGCTGTCAGAGTATAGCCGCTGATGGGGATACCCAGCAAGTAAGCGGTCAGAAAGTGTCCAGCTTCGTGGTGGACAATGCGATCGCGATGTGACGGTGAAAAACCCGCAATCCAATCTAAAAGCAGAGAACTTCCCTTACCTTGCAAACTGAAAGAATCCAAAGTAGCGATTCCCAAAATTGTGAAAGTAGCGATCGCAGGTACAGCTGGTGATAAATTCACCAAAGGTCCCAGCAACACCGATAAAGTCATCAAAAAGATTGATATTGCAACTAAATTTAAAGAAGTTTCGCTCATTGGAGTGTATTTATGAGTAAGCGCGTAATCTTTCTTAATTATGATGCGATCGTTAAGCTTTGACTAAAAATATGGGATACAAGCCCCGTCCTTGCTAAATTGTTGCAATCATGGCGATCGCATTAATCGTATTTGGGAACCCATTTATCGTATTTGGGAACCCATTTATCGTATTTGGGAACCCATTTATCGTATTTGGGAACCCATTTAT
>CASBQC010000366.1 GCA_949127805.1 Nostocales cyanobacterium PMM_0081 | reverse complement strand
TACCACAGTAACAGGTAGGGGATTTGACCCCGACTGAAACCTACCACTTGCGAGAAGTCGGGGACTTTAACCCAAGATAAATACATCACTGGTCACTGGTCACTGGTCACTGGTCACTGTTAAAGGTTAGTAGCGGCTGGGCAACGATTCGTATCTTGGCAAGGCGTTTTCTCTTTGAAAAAGCCTCCCCCTGCTTTAAAAGAGCCAGGATAACCTTACATGGCAGCGGTGCCTTAGGGAATTGCAGCACATGCGGTACAACACTTAGAAAATAATTTGTTAATTAAATTACCGGGGTGGTTTCTCAAATAAAACTGCTCCGGTGATTTTTCATCTTTTATCAGGAAATTGGGAATTGGGAATTGGAGCGTTGTTCTTCTAACTCCTAACTCCTAACTCCTAACTCCTAACTCCTAACTCCTAACTTTAGTACAGACGTTCCGCTGTCCCCGTCTCTACAACCCCTATCCACGCTCCTACTAACCCACTTGCTCCAAATACTGATTGACATCTTCAATCAAGCGGGTGAGTTCCGCTTCTGTCGTTAGACGGATACTCGCATCACGGATGGTGAGCAAGACTTTAGCCGCGAAGGGTGTAGCCCAGATATTGGGATTACAAAAAATCTCTAAAAATACCTCTCCTGTGTAACGATATTCCATCGGACGCTGGGGAGTAACTTTACCTACATTAGAAGCGCTTTTAGTCGAAACAGCTTTGAGGCTTTCCATCAATTCATCGATCGCTGCTTTTAATTCTCGTGCTGCTTGGGGTGAAAAACTAAAAGAGACAGAGCCTTCAATCAGGTTCAATGTTAGATTGTTTGGGGACATGAGCTATTTATGGGAATATTTTGCTACAAATAATATTTTCCAGTGCGATCGCTTTTTGATTATGCGTTACCCAAAACCCTTGATTAGACGTAGCATTGCTACGTCTTTTCTACGCCTATGTCTAATGGTTTTGCTTTTGGTTCCTATGGTTTAGAGAAAACCTGCATACCAAGTTAATTTTGAGGCTTATGGTGTGAACTTCCCAAATGTCAACAATACCACTAAAGAATGATTTTTCATGAAATATTCTTGGTGTTAATGACATAAAAATACTTGCCTAGAAAAAGTAAATAGTAACGTTTATCAGGCTTGTAGCTAATTTTAGTTAAAAAGCATGTCAACAAGAAGGCGTAATAAGTTGAATTTATAGAGATATACAATCCTTACTGCGTAAGAGATTGATACATTAAATTCGTGTTTTAAGTTTTACATTAGAGGTCATAGAACATAATTTTGACACTCCCCGGCATAAATGCACGGGGATTCTTGGTTCACTGAGATCACTTAACTTAGATTCCTTGCGTCGTCTAAGCCAGAGGTGAGACTCTCCCCAAGCGTTACTTTGGGTATGCCCTACCCTAGTTGCATTTCTACAAGTCCTGTTTAACTGAAACAATTTGTTTCAAAATACTGTTTGTCTAGTCCCTATAAATCTTTTACCCACTGCTAGGAGGAAGCTAGAAAAATGCAGTAGAACCCCATAGATTTAATTTTCAAGGTACAGTGCTTTGTCTTTCGACGGCTAGGTTTTTTAAGTGGTTGATTACCTTCCCACTGCGCTTAATATATCAGAAAAGCCGTCCTATAAGGACGGGGCTTTAAACCCAAAATTTTCGGAAAAAAAATCTATGACATACGATAATCGTCCCACAGTGCGAAGGGTGTTAATTATCACCCTACTACTAAACTTGTTTGTAATGATATTGAAAGCAGTAGTCGGAACATTGACAGGTTCTCTTAGTTTGCAAGCTGATGCTTTACATAGCGTTACCGATAGCGCCAACAACATTTTAGGATTGATTGCTATTAGGTTTTCTTCCCCAAAACCCGATCGCGAGCATCCCTACGGACATCTAAAATTTGAAGCTTTGGGTGCTTTGGGAATTTCCGCTTTTCTCGGAATAGCCTGCTTTGAAATTCTCCAAAGTGCAATTGAAGGAATTATTAAAGGTAGGGACTTAGTAAAAATATCACAATCAGAACTGTGGTTATTACTGCTTGTACTGGGCGTGAATATTTTCGTGGCTTTTTACGAACGTGGTGTGGGTAAACGGGTAGGTAGCCCTATCTTGATTGCCGATGCCAAACATACCATGAGCGATGTTTGGGTAACAATTAGTGTAATAGGTGGTTTGATTGGCGTTTGGTTGGGTTATCAATGGCTAGACTTGGTTTTAGCCTTTCCCGTCGCTTTGCTGGTATTTTGGAGTGGCTGGTCAGTTTTAAAAGACAATTTACCTTGGCTGGTGGATGAAATGGCGATCGCACCCGAAGCAATTTATGATATCGCCGTTTCTGTCCCAGGTGTCCTTAATTGTCACGATATCGCTTCTCGCGGTGTTCTTGGTCGCCAAGTCTTCATCGAAATGCATTTAATCGTAGATTCCCCAGACGTTGAAACCGCACACCACATCACCGAGGAAGTAGAAAAGCGCTTAGAAGAACGCTTTAGCCCAGTCAGGATTTTAATTCACGTCGAACCCCCAGCATATAAATCTGAGCGAATAAGCTTTTGAGCGCAAATTGAGGCTCAACCCAAATATGTCCAACTCACGTTAAGAAAGATAAACACAATCAGAGTATCGCTTTTTGGAGAAA
Source organism: Nostocales cyanobacterium PMM_0081 (assembly GCA_949127805.1). GTDB lineage: Bacteria > Cyanobacteriota > Cyanobacteriia > Cyanobacteriales > Nostocaceae > Hassallia. Next base: position 9,388 of record CASBQC010000366.1, on the reverse strand, counting down.
GATAATTAGACATCTCCATAAATTAATCATGCGTTGCCCGAAACCCTTGTAGAGACGTTCGGTCCGGAACGTCTCTACTTTTCTGGAGATGTCTATTCTTAGTAGCAACCCGTTAAAAACAGTACCAGTACAATGACTTTAAATGTCGAAGCTTTAGAAAACAGTTTTGCTCAAGTCAAACCATTAGCCCCAGACTTTGCAGCGAGCTTCTACCAAAATCTGTTTGCTGATTACCCCGAAGTTCAGCCGTTGTTTGCACATACCGACATGAGCGAGCAGCGGAAGCATCTCATAAAAGCTTTAGTATTGGTAATTGAAAACCTCCGTAATCCAGATGTGCTAAACAATGCGCTTAAGGAAATGGGAGCGAGGCATGTTAAATATGGCACTATCCAAGAATATTATCCAATGGTGGGTGCATCGCTATTGAAGACTTTTGAATTTTATCTCGGAGCAAACTGGACGAGTGAGATAAAAGAGTCTTGGTGTGATGCTTATGATGCGATCGCTAGCATCATGTTACAAGGGGCGAAGGAAGTTTCTTAATTAAAAAGAAATAAGGTAGGCAATGCCCACCCTACTTTATTGACTACTTTTTCTGCTTTTATTATTCCCACTCGATGGTTCCAGGTGGCTTGGATGTGATGTCATAAACCACCCGATTCACACCTTTGACCTCATTTACAATGCGGTTAGAAATCGCTTCTAACACATCGTAAGGTACACGCGCCCAATCAGCGGTCATACCATCTTCACTTTGGACAATCCGCAAGACAATCGGGTAAGCATAAGTACGCTGATCGCCCATTACCCCGACACTCTTGATTGGTAGCAATACGGCAAAGGTTTGCCAATAATCATGATACAAGCCGCGTTGGTTAATTTCTTGCCGCACAATCAAATCAGCGTCGCGCAAAATATTTAACCGTTCAGCGGTGACTTCGCCAATAATGCGAATTGCCAAACCAGGACCTGGGAAAGGATGGCGTTGGACAATTTCTTCTGGTAAGCCAATAGATCGCCCAACTTTGCGGACTTCATCTTTAAATAGTTTCCGCAGTGGTTCTACGAGTTTGAATCGCAAATCTTTCGGTAAACCACCGACATTGTGATGGCTCTTAATTTTTACCGCTACCCGTTCGCCTGTTTGCGGATCGGCGTTGGTATCAGCGGATTCGATGACATCTGGATAAAGTGTACCTTGAGCTAGATAGTCAAAATGACCGAGGCGTCTGGATGTTTCTTCAAATTCGTGGATAAATTCGTGTCCGATGCGGCGGCGCTTTTCTTCGGGATCGGTGACACCATTAAGGGCGTTGAGGAAGCGATCGCGTGCATTTACATACTCTACCGGAATGTGAAACTGCTCTTTAAATAATTTCAGTAATCGCTCTGGCTCTAACTTTCGCATAAAGCCTTGGTCGATAAACACGCAAGTCAGGCGATCGCCGATCGCTTTATACATCAAAAATGCCAGCGTCGAAGAATCCACACCTCCAGAAAGCGCCAACAGCACTCGCTTTTCACCTACTTTGGCGCGAATTTCCCGAATTGCTTCTTCCACAAAAGCGGCGGTTGTCCAAGTCGGTTCGCACTCACAAATGTGGTATACAAAATTACGTATTAATGCTGACCCCCCTAGGGAATGCACTACTTCTGGATGAAATTGGACACCGTAAAGTTTTTTCGTGTGGTCGGCAATGGCTGCACAGGGCGTATTTTCGGTATGTGCCAGCAATTCAAATCCGGGCGGCATTTTCGTGACTGAGTCTCCGTGGCTCATCCACATGGTTGTGCCATCTTCGACATTAGTCAGTAAATCTGTTGGATCATCTATGTATAATGATGATTTGCCGTACTCACCCCGGTCAGCTTTTAATACTTCGCCACCGAGTTGGTTCACCATCAATTGCATTCCGTAGCACACACCCAAAATGGGAATTCCCAAATTCCAAATTTCTGGGTCACAATGGGGAGCGTAGTTGTCATATACTGAATTTGGTCCCCCGGAGAGGATTATTCCCTTGGGATCTAGTTCGCGCAATTGTTCTGCTGTGGTGCGATAAGAAACAACTTCCGAGTAGACTTGTGTTTCGCGGATGCGACGGGCGATCAATTCAGAATACTGAGAGCCGAAATCGAGAATTAAAATAATTTGCCGATCAAGTCGCCCATAAGACTTAACTTTTTGAGGCGCTTGTTCTGTAGGTATCACCGCTGTATTCATGATGGCAAAAGTGGTAGATGTGATGAATAATTGTGGCTCTCTGGTCTAAAATGAAGAGATTTTTGCCGACAAATGGGCTTTTAGGGTAAGATAATTCCGAACAAACGCTTTCCCAGAGCGCGTTTGTCTTGCTGATAAATGGGCAAATCGTATTAAGAAGATAAACTTAACCTATAGTGGCTACTAAAAAAATATGACTTGATTGGAATTCATGATGATTATTCATAATAAATTAACATAATTTTGTCAATCGGATACAAGCATTTTTTCTTTTAATGATAACAAGCGCGATCGCATAAACAGAATTTAAAACCAATGGCAGCAGAGGTGAAATCATGATTACGCTTAGTTTTTGACGTATTAAGCGAAAAGGCTGATGGATATTTTGCGCGATCGCACTGTTGAAACTTTATTTACCAGATCGCTGCTGTGTAGTGGGATTTATGCGATCGCTTTGTCTGGAAATTGCGGTACGAAAGGCAATAGAGAAATTCTCCCTCCGACGACGAAACCCGTTAAATTCCCACCTCTGATAAGAAAATTTCCATAGCTTCCCAAGACAGTCCTTGTTGAATATAGCTAGGCATTTGGGGATTGTAAGGACTCGCTACTCGGTCGATACTCTCAATTTTCGCTTCATCTGGCAATACAGGCACATCCGGATCGAATGCAGTTGAGCGCGTCAAAGAACTAGAAAAGCCTTTAAATATAACAATTTTGTCTTGCTCACCAGCAATTTCTGCCGTTACAACTAAGACTTCTTGGGGGCGTTTGGTAGTATATTGTTCCAGCCGCTTACCAATAAAATTTTGCATAAGAATTTAATTATGCATTGCCCGAAACCCTTGTAGAGACGTTCCGGACCGAACGTCTCTACGTCTTTTCTGGAGATGTCTATTGTAGATATTTTACCCATTACCCAGAACCCCCGCAAGACGTAGCATTGCTACGTCTCTACATCTTTTCCAACAGATGTTTCATGGGGAAGAATTTTTTCATCCCCCTTTCCCCTTCTTTATTGTTGTGTAGCCGAGCGCCCCTGCTTGCCTAGCTTAATTAAGACAAAGTAGCCTAAGCAAGCCACATAAATTATTAAACCAACTATGCCGATAAAGCCCAAAAAACCCGGCTTGCTATTGGGATGAAAATAGTCTTTAAACAATAACGGTGCTTCTCCCCAGACCCGACAATAAGGAGTAGCGAAGGCACTTGCCGAAAAAGCGCAACCTAAAAAAGGCAGAGTAGCTAGAGCACCCAAGGCACAATAAACACTCACAGCCCAGCGCCAAGAAGTAAAAATCAGCTTTAAAATACCATTTTGCTGATACTCAATTTCGTCGTTGAGATCTATCCAGAACCATAACGAAATCGGAATCAAAATACGAGCCATCAAACTTGAGATAAAACTTACCCCGAACCCACCAATCATCAAGTAAACTGAGACTGCCAACAGACTCGATACTCGCCAGTAAATGATTAACAAGCGTTGTATTGCTTCTGCTTTTTGCACAAACGCCCAAATAAGAAGAATTAGGGGAATAATCACTGTGAATAATACCGCTAGTCGGTAGTCTATCCACACTAACGGGCGAAACCAAACTTCATTAACCATAATTTTCTCAGTTGACAAAAAAACAAGCAACTTGCAGACCCTATATTTAATATCTAGCAGAACACGAATAGCAGTGTAAGAGAGGGTTTGCTCTCATTACCCTCATCGGCTAAATTCTTAACTTGCCCCCACCACTTTTTTTCATATTTTCGCTTTCTTTCCCCGCTAGCTTTAATTCTTCCTCAAAAGGTAAGTCTAGATGCTTTCTCTACTTACCTAGATAAGTAGAGACTGAGGAAGATAAAAACTTTTGAATAACGGGGACTATGTTTACGTGGGGGAGAGAGTGAGATTAAAGAGCGCGAATGCATTCAGCTATGTGCAAGATATCAGTAATACAGTTTTCAGTTGCTTGCCCACTGCATAGCGAAAAACTCGCTCTTTCTCAATTGTTAGTTGTCGTCAATTCGACACTCAATTGCCTCTGGGTTGTCATCACAGTACTGCTCTAAAGAGTTTTTCTTCTTCTTTAGCCGCTGGTCAGAGGCTTCGGCTTGCAGTTCTTCTACTGCATCCCAAGCAGCAGCACATTCGGCAGAATTACTGCCTGAAATGTCACAGACAGTACGAGCTTCCTCAACCTCTTCTTTAATTTGCTCTTGGATGTCGGATTTAGCTGTTTCTGAGATGTTGGTCATTGCTTTAGTCTCGTTATGTGTTCTTAATACCAGTATAGAAAAAGTTTAAAATTGTAGTTTTTTTGGATTATTGCTCACCACCCTAGCCACTTAGCTGTTAGAGTTAGTGTCTTAGCCTGATAATCCACTAATATTACAGCAAACTCCGCAATCCATACTGGGTTTAGTTTTATCATTTAAGATTTTGCGGAGCTTTTACTACAAAAGATGAATTATACAATATCTTAAATGCATGTAGTAGAGGATGGGAATGGGGCAATGGGCATAGGGCATGGGGTAAAGGTGTAGAAAATAAAGAGTGATTCACAATAATTCGCGCATTTTATTTCTTACCATGCTCCCCTTTACCCTTTTCCCCTCTTCAAATTCCCGTTGCCCCATACCCAATTCCCATAGCAAAGAGATTGGGGAAAGAACATTTCTAGCAGGTATGCCATTGCAGTAAATCCAAGAAATGTTGTACATAAAATAATTAACTGCCTAGGTCAGATGGGTGGCTGCCTGGGTTCTCCCTTGAGGAGATAAAGGTCGTAAGACCAGAGACGCTGTGTAAGACCAAATTAAACACAAGTTTAACGAGGCAACCGCGAGTGAGACGGGAAGCCTACACTGATACTTCGTATACAGTGTAGGTACTTCACTAGCCTAAATACAGAAAGAGCCGAAAACTAATGGCAGACCAAATGCAGTGGGCAAATGCCCTGTCAACCCGTCCTTCTTTAGAAGCAGCTGTTGCAGATGTGGTACAACGCGCTGTCTCTTCGTTAACAGCGCCTGCGGATCTAGGGCTGGTTTTTATTTCGTCTGCTTTTATGAGTGAATATTCCCGGCTTTTGCCTTTGCTGGCTGAGAAACTTTCTGTACCTGTGTTAATTGGCTGTAGTGGTGGCGGTGTCATTGGTACGACTATGGAGGGGCAAACTCAAGAATTAGAAGCTTCCCCAGCTTTAAGCTTGACTTTGGCGCACCTTCCTGGGGTGAATATTCAACCGTTTCATCTTGTTGCGGAAGAATTACCCGATTTGGATGGTCCGCCCAATGCTTGGGTTGATTTGGTGGGTGTACCTTCATCTCCTACGCCTCAGTTTATCTTGCTGTCTGGTTCGTTTTCTTCGGGAATCAATGATTTATTGCAGGGGCTGGATTTTGCTTATCCGGGATCGGTGACGGTGGGGGGACAGGCTAGCGGTGGTGGTATGAATGGTCGGATTGCGCTGTTTTGTAACGATCGCCTGTATCGTGAAGGAACGGTAGGTTTAGCTTTAAGTGGGAATATTGTTTTAGAAACTATTGTGGCGCAAGGATGCCGACCGATTGGCAAGCCTTTACAAGTAACAAAAGCCGATCGCAATATCATCATCGAACTCGATGAAAAAGTGCCGCTGGTAGTGTTAAGAGATTTGATCGGCAGTCTGAACGATGCAGATAGAATGCTGGCACAAAACTCACTATTTGTCGGTGTGGCTATGGATGAGTTTAAAATGGCTTTACAGCAGGGAGATTTTTTAATTCGCGGTATTCTAGGTGTAGATCCATCAGCAGGTGCGATCGCAATTGGCGATCGCGTTCGTCCGGGACAACGCTTGCAATTCCACCTACGCGATGCTGAAGCCTCCGCTGAGGACTTAGAATTACTTTTACAACAGTATCAAGACCAACGCGCTTCTGAACCCTCTGCGGTTGCAGCGTTGATGTTTTCTTGTTTGGGACGAGGTGAAGGACTCTACGGTAAACCTAATTTTGATTCTCAGCTATTTAGCCGCTACATCAATGATATTCCTATAGGGGGATTTTTCTGCGGTGGCGAAATTGGTCCTGTCGCTGGTAGCACTTTTCTCCACGGTTATACTTCAGTGTTTGGAATTTGCCGTGCAATGGGGACTGGGGAGTAGGGAGAGGGGGAGAGTGGAGGAGTGGGGGAAGATGACACAGATGAAGAAGTAAATTCTTCCTTGTCTTCCTTGTCTTCCTTGTCCCCAGTCCCTTAAAGCAGTAGGGTGCTATTGTTATCTATAAGGGTAGGTGTGCCATCCGTGGCGATCGCCCCATATTTTTGAAAGTAGCAACTTACTTCTGGTGGAAAATTTTTGTAGTCAAATAAAGCATCCCCTGCGGCAATATTTGCCCAGAAGTCGCGCAAATTCGGGGCTAGTTCTTCTGCCTGGGCTGATGGTAAGTTTAAGGGAGGTAAAGTTAGCAGTTTGAGTAAAAAGGGAAGAGAGCGATCGCCCATCCATTTTCGTGACGTTTCCTGCAATTCCGGGAAACCTGGTACTGATTCCACCCGATGCGAAGCAATTTGCAACCAATCTCTTCCGTAATTATCCCGATGAAACTCTAACACGCGATAAGGATGTGGATAACTGACTAAAGAACCTGTAGTAATATCGTATACTCCTTCTGAGTAAGCAACATCCTGAACGTGCAAATGTCCTGTAAATACTAAACTAACTTTGTAGCGCTTTAGTATCTCCAACAATTGTGGTGCATTTTCCAACATATAGCGATTTGCCATTGGGTGATGCGATTGGTTAGGCAAATGCTCAACAACATTGTGATGCACCATTACCAATACTAATTCATCATTTGCAGTTGCTAACACCTCTTCTAACCAATTTAGTTGTTGGATATCTAAACGCCCTACCTGCTCACCTTGGTCATTAAAAAAGTTAGAATTTAGACCAATGAGCCTGACACCAGGTAACAACTGACAAGTGTAGTAAAGTTGTTGGCGATCGCCATAACCAAACTTGCGATAATAAAGTGGAAAATCGGCAACACCAATTGATTGTTTATCTGCTGTGAGGGCAGGAATATCATGATTGCCAGGAACAACGTAGACCCGAAAAGGTAACTCAGCCAAACGTTTTTGCAACCAAATGTGATTTTCTGGTTCACCGTGTTGGGTTAAATCTCCTGGAAGTAAGAGGAAATCTAAATTGAGTTGTGTTAAGTGTTCTAGTACACTTTCAAACGCTGGGATGCCGACTTCCACTAAATGAAAGCGGTTGGGATGATTCCAGATTGTGTGGGGAAGCGCTAGGTGTAAGTCGCTGACTATGGCAAAGCGAAAATTTAGAGTCATTGAGGTAAGGATAATGTTAAAAACAAAGTAAAAAAGCTCTTTTGAAAGAAGTATAACCTTTGCTTTGTCTTGCTGCGTAGAAGTGATCCCACTTAATATTTATATACAAATTAGGGAACGTGAAAAAAATGTAGAGACGTAGCACTGCTACGTCTCTAGGGGTTCTGGATAACGCATATTTAATTTCTACATCGGTTATCTATTATTCTACAAACCACGAACTATGCCAGAAAAAATAAGATATTATTTATTTTTCATCCTTAAGTTAAAGGAGAGTTGATTTTGGCATCTGTGCGAGTTCGTCGAGTCCGTCAACATGTAAATCCATTAGCAAACAAGTATAAAACACCAGCAAATCCTGTAGAATGGGAAAAAGTTTATGCCCAGCTAAACCAACCGCTTCATTTAGATATTGGTTCAGCGAGGGGACGGTTTTTGTTGAGTATGGCACAATTAGAAACTAACTGGAATTTTCTCGGTTTGGAAATTCGCGAACCGTTGGTAATTGACGCGAATAAATTGCGTGAAGAGTTGGGTTTAACTAATGTGCATTATTTATTTTGTAATGTAAATAATTCGGCATCTTCGCTTTTCTCTTCTCTCCCTAATAAAAGTTTACAGCGCGTCACAATTCAATTTCCCGATCCGTGGTTTAAAAACCGTCACGCAAAACGACGAGTTGTACAACCAGAATTAGTCGCGGAATTGGCAAATTATCTCGTGCTAGGGGGAACGGTATTTTTGCAATCGGATATTAAGTTTGTAGCAGAGGAAATGTGCGATCGCTTTAGCGAAAATCCAGCTTTTGTCAGACAACATGACGAAGAATGGCTAGCCGAAAACCCGCTACCAGTCTCTACTGAAAGGGAAGAATATGTGCTGTCACGGAATGAACCTGTTTATCGCGCTTTGTTTACAAAAGTTCGGAACGACGGGGATATTCCACCGGTACAGCGGGATTTGTAACTTACTAAGCTAAAAATTAAGAGGTAGAGAAAATGCAAACTCAACAGCGTTATTACACCCCAGAAGAATATTTATTACTAGAAGAAGCTGCGGAATTTAAAAGTGAATATCACAATGGAGAAATTGTACCGATGACTGGAGCATCAATAAATCATAATCGTATTTGCGGAAATGTATATGCTTCTTTGAAGTTTTTACTACGTGGCAAAAACAAAGAGGCTTTTATGAGCGATCTGCGGCTTTGGATTCCGCGTTACCAACGATATACTTACCCAGATGTAATGGTGATTCAGGGAAATCCTGCTTTGTACAATAATCGGACAGATACTATTACAAATCCCATCTTAATTGTGGAAGTATTATCAAAATCAACCCAAAATTACGATCATACAGATAAGTTTCGTTATTATCGCTCAATTCCTGAGTTCCAAGAATATGTTTTAATTAATCAATATGAGCTTCAGATAGAGCAATATAGTAAAACTGGAGAGGCACAATGGCTACTTCGGGAATTTGAAACAGAGGATGCAAAAATTACCTTTTCCTCTGTTGATTTGGAAATAGCGATCGCTGATATTTACGAAGGTGTTGATTTTAACCTCAAAGAATCTGATGAAAATTTGTAGTGCGATCGCTTTACCCCTTCCTCACCTCCGCATGAGAATAATTATTAATATACGGAGATTTTTTTATATTTTATTTTCTGGAAGTCCCTTAGAGGGTGTTTATAAAATAAATATGTCATTCTGAGGAACGAAGAATCTAGGGTTTGAGACGTAGTTGAGAGATGCTTCACTACGCTATCGCTACGTTCAGCATGACAAATCACCGTTTTTGCCGAATTTATAAACACCCTCTTA
>CASBQC010000365.1 GCA_949127805.1 Nostocales cyanobacterium PMM_0081 | reverse complement strand
TTAAAGCAGTTATCAGTTATCAGTTACCAGTTACCACAGTAACAGGTAGGGGATTTGACCCCCTACCTGTTACCTACCACTTGCGAGAAGTCGCTTCCTTTAACCCAAGATAAATACATCACTGGTCACTGGTCACTGGTCACTGGTCACTGTTAAAGGGAAAAGGAATAAAAAACTTTTTCCCTTCCTGATTAACCATTCTCCATTACCCATTCCCCTTTACCCATTACCCTTATTCCCCAGCAGAGGGACATAATTCAGCTAATTGACAAGCAACGCAAGCAGGCGATCGCGCTTTACAAATCGCTCGACCATGATAAATTAGTCGAATTGACCAATTTTCCCAATCTGAAGAGGGCAACAACTCTATCAAATCTAGCTCAATGCGGATTGGGTCTGTATGTTTAGTTAAGCCCAAACGTTCGCTAAGTCGCTTGACATGAGTATCTACAGTCACCCCAGCATTAATACCATACCCATGAGCTAGCACCACATTAGCCGTTTTCCGTGCCACACCCGGAAGCTTTAAAAGCTGTTCCATCTGATTTGGCACTTGGGAGTTAAACTCGTTGACAATCATTCGACAAGCACCTTGGATATTCTTCGCCTTATTGCGATAAAAGCCAGTTGAACGCACCAAGTTTTCTAACTCTGTCAAATCAGCGATCGCCAAACTAGTTGCATCCGGAAATCTACTAAATAAAGCTGGTGTTACTTTATTCACTCGCTCATCTGTACACTGAGCCGAGAGAATTGTTGCCACTAGCAACTGCACAGGCGTTGAGTAGTTCAAAGAGCAAGTCGCATCAGGGTATAAAAGCTTCAGGCGCGAAAGAATTTCTTGTGCCCGTTGCTTTTTAGATAACCTTTTGCCGGTAGCGCTTACTGGAATAATTTTTGTACCCACTCCAACTGCGTAGTTTCTTTAACGATCAGAAAAAGTCCTAAACCTAAAAGTAGCACTAAACCAGTTTGCATCACACCATCTTGAATGCGAGACGGTAGAGGTTTACCCAGCACACCTTCAATCAGCAGAAAAGCCAGTTGTCCGCCATCCAAAGCCGGAAGAGGCAAAATATTGATAATAGCCAGGTTAATGCTGATAATAGCCGCAAATGAGAGTAAATTTGCACTGTCATTAGCTGCCAACTTTGCACCGACTTTGACAATATTAATCGGTCCGGAAACTTGTCCGGCAGTTTGTTGAAAGTTAGTAATCAACTGTCCAAAACCACTCAGCGTACCCACAACTAACTGTTGAAATCTGTTAGCCGCAATGCTAAAAATTTCTAATGGGTTGCCGGGACGACGATAAACAGGTGTACCATTAGGACCAAGTTGAATACCAATCAAACCTTTACCGTCATCACCTTTTTTTGGCGTTAATTTGAGGGAACGTTGTTGATTTTCGTGCTGAACTGTCAGTTCAATTGGCTGATTTGGATGATTTTGAATTTCTTCTCTCAGCAAAGTGGTGGATTTTTCCGAAGCTGGGAGTTCCTTGCCACCGACAGCAAGAATAATATCTCCTTCCCTAATTCCCCCTTGGTAAGCGATGGACTGTTCATTAACAGGCTGTACAAGCACACCAGGCTGATAGTTAATTTTCTGTGGAATACCAACGATACCCAACTGAAGAACTAGTACCAAGTAAGCAAATATTAAATTTGCTATCACACCCGCACTGATGACGATCGCCCGATCTAAAATTGGACGGTTACGCAGCAAATTCGGGTCATTCGGCGGAATATCACTATCCGGGTCATCATCGGGAAAGCCAACAAAGCCACCCAAAGGAAAAGCGCGGATAGCATATTCAGTTTGTGGACCTTGGTACTTGAAAATAGTCGGACCAAAACCTAAAGAAAAACGGTTGGCGTAAATACCTTGAGACCGTGCTGCGATAAAATGTCCCAGCTCGTGTACCAAGATCAAAACAGCCAAGACTGCGATCGCTGCTAAAACTGCCATAGAGAAAATTAGTGAACCTATTGAGCTATATATACCTTTATTTTAAAATGTGTCAAAGTTTAGCACTTGTCTAAGAGGCATATTTTCTCACTTTGGGGGTAATAGGTAAGGAAGGAGGGGGAAAGGGAAAAATATTTCTTATTTCTAGTCCTTTAACCTTTCCGCTTTACCTTTTTCCCCCTGAGAAAATGCCCATTCCCAACAATCACAATATCTCACGTCCTAAATAACGTTGCAGTGCGGACGGTATACACACCGTCCCATCCGGTTGCTGATAATTCTCCAAAATAGCCGCCATTGTGCGTCCCACAGCCAAACCAGAACCGTTTAAGGTATGTACGAACTGAGTTCCCTTCTTGCCTGCCTCTTTGAAGCGAATATCACCCCGTCGTGCTTGGAAGTCGATAAAATTGGAACAGCTAGAAATTTCTCGATACTTACCTGACGAAGGCAGCCAAACTTCTAAATCATAAGTTTTGCAAGAAGAAAATCCCAAATCTCCAGTGCATAACTCTATAACTCGGTAAGGTAACTGCAAAGCTTGTAAAATCGCTTCCGCATTTCCCACCAATTTTTCTAATTCCTCAAAAGAAGTGTTGGGATGAACAAATTTCACCAATTCAATTTTATTAAATTGATGCAGGCGAATCAATCCCCGCATATCTCGTCCATAACTACCAGCCTCTCGCCGAAAACACGGAGTATAAGCACAGTGGTAGATTGGTAAATCAGTCAAATCGAGAATTTCCCCACGGTAAAGATTAGTTACAGGAACTTCTGCCGTAGGTATTAACCACAAATCATCATCAGCGCATTTAAAGCTTTCTTCCGCGAACTTAGGTAACTGACCCGTAGCCGTCATCGACTCAGTATTAACTAAAATTGGCGGACTGATTTCTATATAACCAGCTTGAGTCTGGCGATCGAGCATAAACTGAATTAATGCCCTTTCCAACGCTGCACCAGCCCCTATCAGCGTCACAAAGCGACTTTGAGCCACTTTCACCGCTCGCTCAACATTAAGAATACCCAACTTTTCGCCAATTTCCCAATGCGGGAGAATATTCGGGTTTTGAGGAAGATACTCATCACCCCATCGGCGCACTTCTACGTTTTCTTCCTCACTTTTACCAATCGGTGTAGAGTCACTTGGCAAGTTAGGAAGCGCAAGTACGAGTACCTCAATTTTGGCTTTGAGTTCTTTTTCCTGCGGTTCCAGTTGACTTAATTGCTCTTTAATGAATTTACCCTCTTCCCGCAAAGCAAAAATTTCTGCTCCTTTGGGGTCAGAACCAGCTTTAATTTTTTTGGGGATTAAACCTGCAATTTCATTACTACGCGCTTGGAGTTGATTTCGCTTTCCCTCCAATTCCCGTTGTTGCCGATCCAACTCCGATATGGGCTGAATGTCATACTTATTACCG
>CASBQC010000364.1 GCA_949127805.1 Nostocales cyanobacterium PMM_0081 | reverse complement strand
TTATAAAGTCGCAATTAAAAGCTACTCCGGCGGTGGAAGTCAGAAAAAACTATAATATTTACTTTGTTCATAGGAGACAATAGCCTTAAGAAGAAATTTATATGTATGCATTTTGTTGGTGATATGACTAATAGCTAATTGTCTGAGGCGTAAATTTAAGGTGAACATAGAAAAGTTTATTCAACGGACAGAAGCATTTCACAGGCGTTTAGCAGATTTGAATCAAACTGCGAACGCATTACCTTGGATAAGGCAGGAGATGTTACCGCAAGCTTTTAAGGAACTCGGTAGCAACTCTAGGATGTTGCAATTAGCGGCGGAGGAACTATATTTACAAAATGAGCAACTAATCCGCACGCGAGGTTTGGTAGAAGCCGAATGTCAGCGCTACCAAAATTTATTTGAGTTTGCACCAAACGCCTATTTATTGACTAATACTCAAGGCATAATTGAAGAAACTAACGGTCTTGCTAGCACATTACTTAACGTTCCTAAACATTATCTAGTAGGCAAACCACTAATTAACTTTGTTCCTCTAGAAGAACGCCGGCGCTTTCGCAATCACTTAACTGAGGTATTTCAATCAGACAGCAGGAGAGAATTATTAGTCAGCTTGCAGCAACGCGATGGCAAATTGTTTCATTCAGCTTTGACAGTAGCCGTTGTTCGCAACGAGGAGAGGAAGTCCATAAACTTAGTTTGGCTGTTGCGTGAAATTCCTGAGCCTCAGCAACCCGAATCAGCGCCTTCTAATGATGAATTTGATTTTAGCAAAAATCGCTCTATATATAAATATTGCAAAGGAGAAACTATAACCCTTAACCCATCACAAATTTTTTATGTTTGTCAGGGTTTAGTTAAACTTAGTACATTTTGTGAAACTGGCGAAGAAATACTGACAGGGTTAGCCAGTGAAAAAATGGTTTTTGGCTCTAGTTTGACTTCTTTACAAACTTACCAAGCAACAGCACTGGCTGACATTGAGTTAGTTTCAATTGATGTAGCAGAGATAGCAATGCCGATGCTGAGTCATGCGCTTTTACCAAAAATTAATCAAAGATTACGCCAGACAGAATCTTTTTTAGCTATTTCTGGAAGGCAACGAGTACAAGACCGCTTACATTATTTATTACTACTTTTGAAAGAAGAAATCGGTCAACCAGTCTCAGAAGGAATTCGTTTAAGTGTTCGTCTCACCCACGAAGAATTTGCTAGCGCTTGTTGTACTACTAGAGTTACAATTACGCGATTGATGGGCAAGTTACAACAAGAAGGTGTAATTAGCTTTGATTCAAAAAAACATATAATTCTGCAAAATTGAACTTAGGGGTTAAAAGTCAGGAGCTCACCTCGTTCCTTGCCTCTGGGAAGGAATGCAGACACAGGAGGCTCTACCTCCAATGAGTTCAATGAGTTGAGGAGGCAGAGCCTCCAATAATTGCGTTCCCAGGCTCCAGCCTGGGAACGAGGGACGAGGGAAGGGCTGAAGCCCTCACTACGGTCTATTACCTAATTGTAAAGTTGAAGGGCAAACGAGCATACACACCGAGGGGATCGTTCATTTTTTGCATAATCGCTAATTCTTTTTGTAGTTTCTGGAATTCAGCGGTTAGTAAATCGGGTGATTTAGTTGTTGTATCAATTCCCAAAACAGTCCGCGCTTCTTGAGTTACCTTCCCAAAAAAGCGTTCTTCAAAGTTGCTGTGTCTGGGATGCTCTTGCAATTCCCAATCGTTTGCTAAATTTGCTTGTTTAGCGGCATAATCTATAGCAGCATCGATGCCACCAATTTCATCAACTAAACCGATTTGTTTTGCTGCTACCCCAGACCAAACGCGTCCTTGAGCGATTTCTGCTACCTTTTGTTGTGGGAGTTTGCGACCTTGAGAAACTTTGTTGAGAAATAGATTATAAATGCGGTTGACACTGCGCTGATAAACAGCTAATTCTTCGGGAGATTTGGGACGAGAGACAGTTTGACTATCAGCATAGCGTCCGGTTTTGACTGAATCCCAGGTGATGCCGTTATCATTCGCCAGTTTTTGCCCATTTAGCAGCAAGCCAAATACGCCGATTGAACCTGTGATGGTGTTTGGTTCGGCAAAAATACGGTTAGAGTCGCTAGCTATCCAGTAACCTCCAGAGGCAGCGACATCACCCATTGAGACGACAACTGGTTTGATTTGGCGAGTTAGTCGTACTTCTCGCTGCATCACTTCAGCGGCAGTAGCGCTACCACCGGGACTGTTGATTCGTAGGACAACTGCTTTGACATTTTTATCTTGTCGTAGTTTGCGGAAAGTTTTGGCAAAGCGATCGCCTCCTACTTCACTATCATTACCTTGACCATCGACGATTTCGCCTTCCGCATAAACCACAGCAATTTTATTTCTAGAGTCGCGTTCTATACCAAATTCCTTTCCAGAAACTCCGGCGTATTCTGCTAGGTCGATTTGGCGGAATGTTTTATCTTCCTTGTCGCTATCAGTTAACTTCTTCAAATCGGTAAGTACTTCATCGAAATAGTCTACCCGATCTACCAAACCGCTAGCCTTGGCTTCTTCAGCCATTAAGACAGCTTGATTATCAGCGATCGCCTGCAACTGTGACGGCGTAAGTTTGCGACTTTTACCCACCGCAGTCCGCCACTCTGACCAGACATCATCTAACAATTTTTGAGTTTGTTGGCGGTTTTCTGGACTCAACTTTGGCAGTATATACGGTTCCACCGCGCCTTTAAATTTACCAACGCGCACAACTTGAACACCAATTCCGTACTTTTGCAATGCCCCCGCGAGAAACATTGTTTGTGTACTCAAACCGTTAACTTCCATTGCTCCCAAGGGATTGACAACAACGGTATCAGCAACGGAACTTAAGTAATATTCCCGTTCCCCCAATTCCATACCGTATGCTATAATTTTTTTGCCAGAGGCGCGGAACTTCTCCAATTCCTGACGGACTTCTTTGAGAGTGGCAAAACCTACAACGCTACTAGCTGCTCCCGTATGAGTTGCATCTAAGTAGATAGCGACAATCCGCTTGTCACGACGCGCTTTTTCTAAAGTATCGATCACCCTGCGGAGTGACATTCTATTGTCATCTTCACCTGAGAGTGCTTGCTGAAAAAATGACGGCGAATTCGGTTCGCTGTCAGTGATTTTCGTCGCTAAGTCAAAAACCAAGACTGACTTATCCTTAACTTGCGGTTCTGTGTTTTTCGAGGTAGCAGCAATGAGCAACAGAAAGAACAGTGTGCTGGTTCCGACACCACAGAAAATAATAAGTCCCAGTAAGCTGCCAACTAAGCTGGCAAAAGTTTGTTTGAGAAAATTACCCATTTTTTTTATTAGTTATTACTCATTAATCAATAGTTCAAAATTTTGAACCATTGACTTGTTTGTTTATAATTCCACCGAATATCTCACCCCTAACATTTAAAGCGCAATTAAAGCTGCTGCAACTTATATTAACGTGAAGTTCGATGAACCTCTCACGCCTGCGGAGCATCGGAACGAGAAGAACCTCTCCCCAACCCCTCTCCTGCAAGGAGAGGGGCTAAAAACAGAAGTGAAAAACCAACCTAAATCTACTCAAAATAGCTTTTTGGTTGCTTGATTCGTAAGCTCTTTACAGTTAAAATACTTAAATACCTAACCAAAAACCAAGGTTAGGTAAGAACGATCAGTTAGATCCCGATAGCCTGTGGACTGGATAATGCCGACATTACTAGTCTTGTTGCAGGAAGTAAACGAAGCTCGAAGTAGATTTGAGCAGGATTTATATAACGCACACAATCTTCCTTTGGCTGCAAGGCATCTTCTCCCCCTTCCCGGAATAGGGTAGGGGTTAGGTTTCTATTTTTTGTAAACTTCCAGAATTTTGCAACTCATATAAGGTAGAATTGCCAGTGCAGAATAGGACTGTAGTAATTTCGGCAATTAAGACATCAGCCAGTTCGCACACTGCTGCTTCTCCCACCGCTGCTGCTTGCAAAAATGGCATTGCGAAACCTGCGATATCTGCTTTGAGGGCGATCGCTTTTGCTGCATCCAGTCCATGACGCAATCCCCCAGAAGCTATCAATGGCACTTTTGGTGCTACAGCGCGAATACTTGTAATGCACTCTGCTGTCGGTAAACCCCAATCAGCAAAGGTTTGTCCTAAACGTCTTTGTAAAGCATTTTCTGCTCTTTCGCTTTCTACCTTTGCCCAAGATGTACCACCTGCACCGGCTACATCAATTGCTGTCACACCCGCAGCAATCAGCTTTTCTGCCATTTTTGCAGAAATACCATTTCCCACTTCTTTGACAATTACAGGTAATCCCATTGTACCACATAACTCTGCAATTTTGTCAAGCAATCCGTGAAAATTTGTATCGCCTCGCGCTTGGATGCACTCTTGCAGCGGGTTGAGGTGTAAAATCAAAGCATCGGCTTCTAGGATATCGACTACGCGCAGACATTCATCTAAACCGTATTTATAATTAAATTGGACAGCGCCTAAATTGGCAAGTAGCAAAACGTCGGGTGCGTACTTTCGCAGCGCAAACGTATCAGCAACCGAGGGTTTTTCTACTGCCACACGCTGAGAACCGACACCCATTGCTATTTTATAGTGTTGTGCGACTTCTGCCAAACGACGGTTAATAATTCCGGCTTGTTCGGTACCACCAGTCATGGAAGAGATTAACAACGGTGCCAAGAGAGTTTTCCCTAAAAACGTTGTGCTGATGTCAATGTCATTTCGGTCTAATTCCGGTAAGCAACAATGAGTAAAGCGATAGCGTTCGAGTCCGTTAGTGATTTGCTGACACTGAACATCGGACTCTAGACAGATGCGGATGTGATCTGCTTTGCGAGTTTGCGTAGAAAAGCTGGTGGGAACGTTCACGGGGAGATTAACTGAAACTTGTGTTGATTATAATTCTGTAGTGAGCGCTGTACTCGCTCAAATTTGAGGATGAGGACTTTAGTCCTCACTACGGTTGATAACGCAAGCTAAAGTAAAAGCCTTCATCTTGGGCATTATTACCTTTATCTTTCAAATCGATGAAGGGAATTCCATAATCGAGTCGTAAAGTTAAGCGATCGATTCCTAATGCTTGATTCCACAATAGCCCTAAACCTGCACTTGCTAAAAATCTTTGGCTGGGTAGTTTGTTAGGATTATCAGATTGATTCCAGATGGCTCCCATGTCGATAAATGGTATAATCTGAATTGTGGATAATCCTGATTCGTTGCGTTTGACTGTGAATCTATCTTCCATCGCTAAACGAAAGCCATTATCGCCAGAACGAATATTTTGCCGATATCCTCTCACTGACTGTCCACCACCAATTACGAATTGTTGCGAAGGTAATAAGCTATCTGGTGTTAGTTGCAAGTCGGCTTGGATCAGCAACAAGTTATCGTTATTCAGTTGTTGCACGCGCTGTGCTTGAGCCAACCAACTGAAAAAACGACCATCAGGGATAGGATCATTATTTATAGTAGCATCAAAGAAGCCAGTACCGAAATTAAATTGCGATCGCACGAAAGTTGCTCCTTGCGGATCGCGTTTGACATAATCTTGGCTAAACTTAATTACACTGGTACGACTAACTCCATTTACATCGGGACCAATGCCAAAAGTGGTGGGAACTCGATCAAAAACAAAGGTTTGACCATCTTGATAGGTAAATCCTAACGAAAGAGCAAATTCTTCTCTTGGCGATCGCACCAACGGCTGACGATAATTGATCTCATATAAATCTTGATCTGCTCGAATACCCAACCTATTAAATGGAGCTTCGGTAATTTTGTTACGATTGGGGGCAACCCTTAATTGTACCTTACCATTCATCGCGTTAACCGGAATTTGATAACTAAAGTCAAAAACGTCAGAACCACCTGAGAGAGTATGGTAATATGAGCCTGCCAACTCATCACCAATTCCGATTAAATTGCGATCGCGCAGTTCAATACCCAATCTTTCTCCACCAACGCTAGGTGGTGAATAATTATCTACACCAAAACTAACGGTGATGGGGTTTGCTTCTTGTACTCTGACAATGAGAGTACTTTGACCAACCTTACCTGTAGGACGTAGACTAGCTTCCACATTGGTGAAAAGTGGATCGATTCGCAGTAACTTTAGTTGGTCTTCGAGTTGTATAGTATTAAGAGGGATTTTAGAACCAAGTTTGATGCGATCGCGAATATAACCTGGATTTAATCGCTTTGTTCCTTGAACTTGAATCTCTGATACACGTCCTTCAATAACACGAATTATCACCACACCGTCTGTAGTCTGGTCAGTGACGGGAATCGCTCTGGAATTGATATATTTTTGATTTAAATAAAGCTGAGTAATCTTATCTGCGGCTTGTCTAATTTCTTCAACAGTTAATTCTCGTCCGACAAAGGGCTGTAAAATGGGGTTAAAGTCTTTTTCGCTAAAAACAGTGCTATCGATAACTTTGATTTGACGAACAAAAGTGCGTTGAACTGTTTCTGGTTTTGTTCCTGTGTTAATATCTGATGTTTGTGCAATTGGTGGAAATGTTGAGTAATTTATCTTACCACCATCATCAGCTGTAGCTTTTAGTCCGATGGAGACAATGCAGATAGAGTGTAGAATTAACAAAGCATATCTGACACGTATATTTTGGCTGTGATGGTAGAGACGTTCCGATGGAACGTCTCTAGGAGAAATTAGGGATTTCATAAAACATATTGGAAAGTGTGGAAACCGCGTCTTTGATATTCAGCAATAGATATCGACCGAATTTAATGATGCGTTACCTGAAACCAACAGACGTAGCAGTGCTACGTCTCTACATTTATTTTCTAATGCCGATGTCTGAGTATGTCATATCTGCGACTAAAATGGGATTTTTGTATTTTAAATAGTTACATTTTTTAGTGATTTCACTGAGATGATAGACATGAGGGCTATATTGTGATTACACCCTTGAATTGGGAGTAGTTCCATGTCGCCATTAATCTCAATTATTATTGTCAACTATAATCGGGAAAATTACCTGGGGAAAGCGATCGCTAGTGTTTTAGGGCAGACATGGCAAGACTTTGAGTTGCTAATTTGGGATGATGGTTCTCTAGATGAATCGGTCGCGATCGCACACAAGTTTGCTCAACAAGATCAGCGAGTACGGGTAGTAAAAGCACCTCATTTAGGGATTGCGGCAGCACGTCAAACAGCAGCTTTGCAAACAACGGGAGAATACATCGGTTGGCTAGATAGCGATGATTTGCTGGCTCCTACCGCTTTAGCAGAAACTGCTGCTGTACTTAAACGTAATCCAGAAATGGGTTTCGTTTATACTGATTATTATGATATAGATGAAAGTGGTAAAGTTACCAGTTATGGTCATCGCTGTTCGATTCCCTACTCTCCAGAACGGCTGTTGGTAGACTTTATGACTTTCCATTTTCGCTTAATTCGGCGATCGCTTTTCGAGCAAGTCAAGGGTTTTGAAGGTTCACCGGATATAGTTGAAGATTACGATTTATGTCTGCGACTTTCTGAAGTCGCTTCTGTCGGACGAGTGAGAAAACCACTTTACTATTATCGGACTCATCCAGGGAATATTACCCAAGAGCGTAGATTGGAAATGCTTCTATTATCCCAGCGGGTAATTGCTGAAGCATTAAAGCGGCGCTTCCTTGCCCAGAAATATCAAATTGATGTAGAATTATCCAACGGTCGGTTTTTATTAAAGCGCAAGCGAGTATTAGAAGACAGAACAAAACAAAGCTTGTACACTCAGCCTTTCTTATTCCTCCGTGTACTCTGCGTTCTCTGCGGTTCGTTATTCCGTGAATCGTGCATCCGCTACATTGCACTAAGTCTTCTTCCCCTAATCGCAACGAGCGCAGGATTAGCTTCAGCACAACAGATTATTCCCGCTGCGGATGGGACAAATACGATTGTGACGCCTAACGGAAATAGACTTGATATTAGCGGTGGTAAAACTTCTGGTGATGGGACAAATTTATTTCACAGCTTTCAAGAGTTTGGCATTTCACGAGAACAAATCGCTAATTTTCAGGCTAATCCAGTTTTGCAAAATATTCTGGGTAGAGTTACTGGGGGTAATCCTTCGATTATCAATGGTTTGATTCAGGTGACGGGTGGAAGTCCTAATTTATTTTTGCTGAATCCAGCGGGATTTGTGTTTGGTGCAAATGCTAGTTTAAATGTTCCTGGTGCTTTTACGGCGACGACGGCAAACGGTATTGGGTTTGGGAATCTTTGGTTTGATGCGATCGCCAACAATAACTATACTGCAATAGTTGGGAAACCCAACGGATTCGCTTTTACGACTAATCAACCAGGTGCGATTATTAATGCTGGGAATTTATCGGTGGGGACTGGTCAAAGTTTAACTTTGTTGGGTGGTACGGTAATTAATACTGGGCAACTTTCCGCACCAGAAGGGCAAATCGTCGTTGGTTCGGTTCCTGGACAAAGTTGGGTGCGTTTGAGTCAACCAGGAAATATTTTAAGTTTGGAAATTCAGCCTTTGAGGAATCAATCAAGCTCAACAATTCCCGTCGCTTCTTTACCAGAATTGCTGACTGTCGGGAATACTGGCTTAACTGCTAATTCTGATGGTACTGTACAACTAACAAATTCAAACCTGAAAATTCCAACTTCCCCAGGTACAACTATTATATCTGGCAAAGTTGATGTATCTGGTTCCACCGGGGGTACAGTCAATGTTTTGGGTCAGCAAGTCGCGGTAATTAATGGAAATATTAACGCTTCTGGCAGTAATAATGGTGGTACAGTCTTAATTGGTGGGGATTATCAGGGTAAGGGAACGGTTCCGAATGCGAGTCAGACTTATGTTGATGCTAATTCTGTGATTAATGCTGATGCTAAGTTGAATGGCAATGGCGGACGTGTTATTGTTTGGGGTAATAACAGCACTCAGTTTTTTGGTAATATATCTGCTCGTGGTGGGGTTAATGCCGGGAATGGTGGTTTTGTAGAAGTATCAGGGAAAAATTTCTTAACTTTTCAGGGTTATGTTGATACTTCAGCCGCTAACGGTAATTTTGGTACTTTATTATTAGATCCGACCACATTAACGATTATCGATGCGCCTTCAGGTGGTACTTTTGACGGTACGGGTGGTAATATTCCTTTTGCATTACCTGATAATGGTGCGAATACCGTTTCTTGGGGAGCTTTAAATTTAGCGACAAATATCAACTTACAAGCTACGGGAAATATTACCATCAATCCTATATCTGGATTTACCCCCGGAGTAACTACCCCTGGTGTAGCGACATTGAACGGTAGAAATTTCAGCTTGTCTTCTCAAAGCGGTTCTGTCATCTTTGCTAATCCTGATGACACAATCAGAAATGTTGGGGGAAACATCAACATTTCTGGAGCGAGTTTATCTTTGGGTAATCTCACCACTACTGGTAATTCTACCCCTAGCGGTAATGTAACTTTGTCTGCAAGCGGCAATATCAATGCAGGTAATATAATTGCCGTTGGAAATGGTTATGGTTCTGGAGGTAATGTAACTTTGTCTGCAAGCGGCAATATCAATGCAGGTAATATAATTGCCGTTGGAAATGGATATGGTTCTGGCAATATTAATGTTACCACCACCAGCGGCGGAATTACTCTTAATCAGCTAAACACAAGCAATAATGACGGCTTTACTGGTAGAAATGCCGCAGGAACAATAACTTTAACTGCCGCAGGTGATATCCTCACTAATGCAATTAATTCTTCTTCTAATAATGGTTTTGGTTTGGGTACAGGTGGCGCTGTTATAGCCACAAGCGGTGGTAATATCACTACAGAAGCAATAAACTCTTCCGCAAACATCAACACTGGTAGAGGAGAACTTCTTGGAACTGCGACTGGTGGCAATGTCACCCTACAAACAACTAATGCAGCTGGTAGCAGAATTCGTTTTGACAATATTAACACTCAAGCTACCGCTGACCAAGGCGCTCAACCAGGTGTTAATCTTCAAGGTGGCAATGTACAAGTGCTGACAAACGGACTTGTTCAAGGTAGAGGAGGTGGTAATACTATTAATACTGGTGGAGGAAATGTTACAATTCGACACGATGGCGGACCCGATAATGTAGATTTTATCGTGGGTAATGCAGCTATAAATGGTACGGCAGGAAGTATTAATGCAGGGGCAACAATTATATCTCCCAGTCTCAATAGTAATTTTCCTGTGTCACCTACTGGGGGAACTACTACTATTGGGATCTCCCCTCTCCCTGTGATTACAATTAATTCTGTTAATACCGCACCAACATTAACAACAAACCCCTTAATCTCAAATAATGCTCAAGCAGGTGTTGCTTTTCCTTTTACTTTTACGGCAAACACCAGCGATGTCAATCTTGATAACACCTCTATCGTGCTTGATGCGATTCAAACAGGAACATTAATGCGATCGCAAACCGTTTTAAATCCTGGAGATGTCTTAATTCCTGGTGAAACCCTTAATTATACATCACCAAGTAATGCAACTGGAGCAACTAATGTTTTTACAGTTCTCGCAAGCGATCGCGTTTCCTCTTCTGCACCTCAACAAGTAGGACTTAATATTACTCCAACC
>CASBQC010000363.1 GCA_949127805.1 Nostocales cyanobacterium PMM_0081 | reverse complement strand
TGTAAAAGCCACAAATAAAACAACTAGAAATATGTATTGAAGAAAGAAAAACTAATAAAAATTTATTGTGAACAAAAATGAGTATGAATTCTAAAAAAACTCTCCAAAGATTAGAGAAATTAGTTCCACAGACCTGGCTTTATCAAGTGCAATATATCCACTCTAGCTTACTAGTTAGGTGGATTTTGCGTCGTGGAAGTATGCCATTAACATTTAGCAAAAAGTCTGCGATGGTGTTTTCTCCCCATCAAGATGATGAAACTTTTGGTTGCGGTGGGATGATTGCCCTTAAAAGAGAACAGGGAATACCAGTAGTAGTAGCTTTTCTGACAGATGGACAGGGTTCAGTTAGTGAGGATTCCCAAATAAAAGATAAAATCATCCAAACTCGCAAAGAAGAAGCAATAACAGCATTAAGTATTTTAGGAGTTGAATCATCAGAAATTTACTTTTTGGATAAGGCAGATGGAACATTGCAAGATTTAGAAGCATTGCAAAGACAAGAGACGATTGAGCAGATAGCTGAATTGCTTGAGAAGTATAAACCAGGGGAAGTCTACGTTCCACATGAAAAAGATTGTCATAAGGATCATGAAGCTGCATATACCTTAGTTAAAGAAGCGATCGCGATAGCCAAAATCGAAGTAGAACTGCTAGAGTATGCCATCTGGCTATTTTGGAGAGCGCCACTATTTATTATGCTGAAATTGCAGGATATAGCAAATGCTTATCGGCTTTCAATTGCAGCAGTTCAAGACAAAAAGAAGAGAGCGATCGCCTCATATTCTTCTCAACTCGAAAGTCTACCCCCTGGCTTTATCAAGCGATTTTTGGGTTCTTATGAAATATTCTTCAAAGTAGAATCCTAAAAGCTCAAACTTCTTTATTTTTAAGAGTTAGGCTCTTGTTGCATCTCAAGTCGTAAAATTAATGAATTTAATGTTAGCGACCACTGTAGAAAAATTAAAATGCGTATACTACATCTGACTAATCATATACAAAAAGTGGGTAACGGTATTGTGAATGTGGCAGTAGATTTAGCTTGTTTGCAAGGTGCATCTGGTCATGATGTTGCGATGGCATCTAGCGGCGGCGAATATGAGCCATTACTAGCAAATTATGGCGCTGAACACTTTCAATTGAATCAGTCCAGGACACTGCCGAATTTAATGAAAGCACCTGGGAATTATCAAAAAATCATACAAGAGTTTCAGCCGGATTTAGTCCATGCACATATGATGACAGGTGTCGTGCTAGCAGGGTTATTTAAAAAGAGATTTGGATATAGTTTAGTTTCTACTGTACACAACGAGTTTCAGCGTAGCGCCATCTTAATGGGGTTAGCCGATCGCGTAATTGCAGTTAGTAATGCAGTAGCAGATTCGATGGTGCGACGCGGTATACCGAAGAAAAAATTGCGCGTAGTCCCCAATGGCACATTAAATAGTCCCCGACATGGAAGTATTCTAGACTACCAACCGCTACCGCTACACCGTCCGGCGATCGCCACCGTAGCAGGAATGTATGAACGCAAAGGAATTGGTGAATTAATCGATGGCTTTGTGATAATAGCCAGCGATTTTCCCGATGCTCATTTATATTTGGTGGGGGATGGTCCTGATCGCGCAATGTTTGAGACAAAAGTCCAAAATACACCTTTTGCTTCGCGCATTCATTTTGAAGGCTTCCAGAGCGAACCTCAACGCTATATGCTAGCAACTGATATCTTCGTCCTCGCTTCATACCACGAATCCTTTGGTTTGGTTCTCACAGAAGCACGAGAAGCTGGTTGCGCTATTATTGCCAGCGATGTAGACGGCATTCCTGAGACTTTAGATAATGGACAAGCTGGTATTTTGGTGCCACCTAAAAATAGCTTTGCTGTTGCAACTGCCATGAAGAAATTACTTAGTAATCCTAGGGAAATGCAAAAATGGAAATACCAAGGGAAACAAAATTTAGAGCGGTTTAGTGCAGCGCGGGTAAATAAAGAAACACTGAATGTTTACCGTGAATTAGTACCAAACTACAATCTACGTCACAGTAGCATGAGCGTTTAAATTTTTCTCCTGTCAAGAGTAATGTATGTGTAGGCGATCGCATAACCTTGGTGTATGTAAAGGGGAATGCGATCGCTTTTATCATGCCATTACGTGCATACTTATCTTCTGATGTAGAGACGTAGGAGTGCTTCTGATGTAGAGACGTAGCATTGCTACGTCTCTACAAGGGTTTATAAATTTATTATTTATGTCAATTAAACGGACATGATATGACTCTACCTCACACATTATTGATTTTTTCAAAATTACCATTCAAACTATCCTAACTTTTCCCTCACCCAAGCGCGAAACGATTTCAGCAAAGCAATTTCTCCCATAGTTTTACTTTGCTGAATAAATCTGCTTATATCACTCACCGATATTATAGGAAAAGCAATACTAAATTCACATTCAATATATTGCCCTTCTCTTAACTGATAAAATTTTAAATTTCGTCCGTTATATCTCCACAGTTCAGCGATACCAAGTGCTGAATAAATCCCTAATTTGTTAACCGAAGTGCTAGTTATATCAATCTCAATTGCTAAATCAGGTGCGGGATCTGTTTCTAAATTTAGAGTTTCTCTACCTCTAAGAGCTAATTCATTCTGGATATAATAACAATTATCTGGTTCTATACCTCGTTTTGCGATTCTTCGCTTCAGTGTTGTCGAACCAGCGCTTTTAATTTCTATTTCTAGTTCTTGAGCTAAGATTAATATAAAACGGTCAAAGTGAATTTTAGGATTTTCGTGTTCAAAAAGTGGAGTCATAATTTCTAAAGTTCCATCTTCATAAGCAAATCGGGAACCTCTATGCTCACCCGTTTCTGTTAGCAAGGTTTCAAAGGTTTCCCAGCTAATGTTGTGTAACACTGTTCTTTGTTCGGCAATGCTTGAAGTAGTAATCATTTTTAAGTACTCATTCAGTCAGAATACTAGATAAAATTCCCAAAATTTTACCTATATTATTAATATAGTATTCGCTCAAATCAATCTCAACTACTTGCCCAACAAGTTTGAGAAACTTCCAGTTAGTTCCAGTGGTGACAGTTCCATAAATTGTCTTAATATTATTTCCCTCCCGTTCATTAAACAATTTAGCTGCTATCATTTCTGCAACACACTGACCTAATCCTGCATTAATATTTTCCTTTTTAGCTTCAACAATCGTTACTACCGGCGCACTGACAATTAACAATTCTGGTGAACGGCTAATAACAAAATCACAATTTCCATTCAGTCCTTGTGATGGATCAACTGTAAAGTCAATCCCCGAAAATAAACTTACTTGATAGTTTAAATATTTTCTAACTGCAATTAAAATAGGGGCAATAATCATTTCCGAACGGGATTTTTCTGTATTACTAGCCAGAGCTAACGGTACATTTTCTCTAATAAAATCTGATAGTAATGGCGGTAATTCTAACTCTAATACAGAAGAAAATATATCAACTTTATCGGAAATAGTTAAGTCAAAGGTTCTCCTCACCCTATCTAAAGTAAAATCACTGTATGACACTTTAGTTGCTCCTGTTGATAAACCTATATATCAAAATTGTGCCAATTACAAACATTACTCGTTGCTCATAATTGACACAATCAGTATTCAAATATTTTCTATTAACTAAACAAACCACCGAAAAACTCCAGGGTATCTTTCAACGCTTTGATAAAAACATCAATTTCCTCGCGGGTATTGTAGAAAGATAAACTTGCCCTTGCGGTTGCGGGAAGACCTAAATAACGGTGTAATGGTTGAGTACAATGATGTCCAGAACGAATTGCTACGCCTTCTTGATCTAATAATGTAGATAAGTCGTTAGCGTGAACTTCTCCAACTGTGAATGCAGCTAAAGCAGCTCTACCTTGACCTTTCGCATCGGGTTTAGGACCATAAATTCTGATTTCGGGAATTTGCTGCAATTGCTCGAACAAATAAGCAGTTAATTCCGCTTCGTAAGCGTGGATTTTATCCATGCCAATATTAGTAAGATAATCTATCGCCGCACCCAGAGCGATCGCTTCCCCAATTGCAGGTGTACCAGCTTCAAATTTATGCGGTAATTCTGCGTAGGTAGAATGGTCTAAAAACACCTCCGCAATCATTTCTCCACCACCGAAAAACGGCGGCATCGATTCCAACACTTTCAACTTGCCATACAAAAAGCCTATCCCAGTTGGGGCGCACATTTTGTGACCGGAAGCAACTAACCAATCACAGTCAATTTGCTGCACGTCAACAGGCATATGAGGGACACTTTGGCAAGCATCAATTAATACTTTTGCCCCGGATTCATGCGCTAAAGCACAAATTTCTTGCACCGGGTTAATGCAACCCAAAGTGTTAGAAACGTGTACTATTGACACCAATTTAGTTTTATCAGAAAGTAGAGTTTTGAACTGTTCTAAATCAAAAGTTTCTTCAGATGTCAGTTCGACAAACTTCAACACCGCACCAGTCTTTTGTGCCACCAATTGCCAAGGTACAATATTACTATGGTGTTCCATCACCGAGAGAATAATTTCATCTCCCGGTTGCAAATTGCTCATTCCCCAACTGTAAGCTACCAGATTAATCGCCTCAGAAGCGTTGCGGGTGTAAACAATTTCCTGACGAGATGCAGCATTGATGAATTTAGCAATTTTATCTCGTGTTCCTTCATAAGCATCAGTAGCTTTTGCACTGAGGGTATGCGCTCCGCGATGCACGTTGGCATTATACTGCTCGTAATAATCTCGCAGCTTATTAATTACCTGCGAAGGTTTTTGCGAAGTAGCAGCATTATCTAGATAAATTAAAGGTTTGCCGTTGACTTCCTGATTCAATATTGGGAAGTCAGCGCGAACTTTATCAGCAAGGGTTTTTGTTTGGGTGAAAGTCATACTATTTTGGATTTATGATTTTAACCGCAGATGTAGACGCGGAGCGGCTTCCCGCAGGGTACGCAGATGAACGCGGATATTTTTTTTGTTGCATCTGCGCTTAATTTAAAATTTACTGACGGTTTGCGTGAGAGTTTCACGCAAAGAAGGAATCGGTATTTTGTTGATAATTTCAGCCGCGAAAGCGTTAATTAATAAGTTACGAGCATCATTCGCATTGATACCCCGGCTTTGCAGATAAAATATTTCATCATCTTCCAATTGACTAACAGTCGCACCGTGAGCGCATTTAACATTATCTGCCGTAATTTCCAACTGTGGTTTAGTATCAACTCTAGCTTTAGATGATAGTAGCAAGTTGCGATTTAATTGCGTCGCGTCAGTTAACTGTGCAAGTTTCGGGACAAAAACTTTGCCATTGAATACAGCGTGAGCGCGATCGCCTACAATACACTTATGCAATTGCCGACTCACACTGTGCGGATGATTAAGAGCAATTACACTGTGAGTATCCGCAAGTTGCTTTTCCTTAATCATCGTCAACCCATTTAAAGTAGTTTCCGTTTGCTCACCGGTTTGGAAAATCTCTAAATTGTGACGCGAAAACCTTCCACCCAAACTTACCGCATTACAACTATATCGACTACAACGAGCTTGCATCACCGCAGTCTTCCCAATGTGAAAAGCCTCAGCACCATCACACTCAATCCGAGTATGACTAACCTGAGCATTCTCCTCAACCCAAACCTCCGTCACCGCATTGGTGAAGTATACACCCTCTTTCTCTGCGCTCTCTGCGCCTCTGCGGTTCGTATACTCCTCCACCAAACTAAAGAGCGAACCACATTCAGCCACCACCAAACAACGCGGTAAAGCAATCCTCCCCTCACCCACAGCAACAAACACCAAAGAAATCGGTGTTTCCACCACCACATTCTTCCCTACCCACACCACAGCCGCATCAGTCATACCGGCAGTATTCAGAGCAGTAAACACCTCGCGATCGCCCCTTGGGCGGCTCCCCTTGGGAGCCTCGCCTGATGCTTGTCCTAAATATTGCCGCACTCGCTCATCATAACCCCCAGGTAAATTAGCCAAATTGCTAACCACTACCCCATCAGGTAAACCAGAAACAGCTGATAACTCAGGTGCATAAACACCATTAACAAAAACCAAAGAGTTATTATTCCTTTCCGGTAAAACAAAAGGCGTAATATTTGGTAAAAACGTCTCTACATTGTTATTAAATTGCACCTCACGCAAAGCCGACAAATCAGCAAAACGCCATTCTTCATCGCGGGTAGTAGGAAGTCTTGATTGACGCACCCAATCAGCAGCGCGATCGCGCACATCTTGCAACCAACCTTCTGACTTTGATGCCATTACTTTATCTAACAACCCACTCAGATAAGCATCTTTATCCACCAAAGTGTTAGAAATCGGACTTGGAGAAACTTCAATAGACATTACACACCCACCTCAGTTCCTTCCAACACCCAGTCATAACCGCGAGCTTCCAACTCCAGTGCCAAATCTTTACCACCACACATGAGAATCTGCCCCTGAGCCATCACATGCACGTAATCCGGCACAATATAATTAAGTAAGCGTTGATAGTGAGTAATCATAATCGTCGCATTTTCCGGATTTGCCAGCTGATTTACTCCATTCGCGACAATCTTCAGCGCATCAATATCCAAACCAGAATCTGTCTCATCCAAAATCGCCAACTTTGGTTCTAAAAGTGCCATTTGCAGAATTTCATTCCGCTTCTTCTCACCACCAGAAAAACCCTCATTCAAACTTCGATTCAGAAAAGCCGGATTCATCTTCACAACATCCAGCTTTTCCTCAATCAAATCATCAAAATCAAACGCATCAATTTCTTCTAAACCCTGCGCTTTCCGGCGAGAATTATAAGCTACCCGCAAGAAATCCAAATTACTCACACCCGGAATTTCCAACGGATATTGAAACGCCAAAAATACACCACTTCTTGCGCGTTCCTCCGGTTCCATTTCCAGCAAATTCTGACCCTGGAAAATTACCTCACCACCAGTTACCTCATAAGCTGGATGTCCAGCCAAAACCTTAGAAAAAGTACTTTTACCAGAACCATTCGGTCCCATAATCGCATGAACTTCGCCCGATTTAACCTCAATATTCACACCCTTGAGAATCGGCGTACCATTAACATTAGCCGTCAAATCTCTTACTGACAGCACAACTTCACTATTTTCAATAATCATCTTCTCTCTCTCTTATTTCTTCTCTCGCTCTCTCGTTCCCAGTCTCAGACTGGGAATGCCATCTGCTAGGCTCTGCCTAGCGAGATATGAGGCAGAGCCTCATGGAATGCGTTACCAGGTTCAACCTGGTAACGAGAGTTAACCAACACTACCTTCCAACTTCAGACTCAACAGCTTATCAGCTTCCACCGCAAATTCCATCGGCAACTGATTAAACACATCCTTACAGAAGCCACTAATCATCATCGAAACCGCGTCTTCACTAGAAATGCCGCGCTGTGCAAAGTAAAATAATTGGTCTTCCCCAATCTTGGAAGTAGAAGCTTCATGCTCCACCTTCGCTGCCTTATTTTGCACCTGAATATATGGGAAAGTATTCGCGTGAGCATTATCCCCAATTAGCATCGAGTCGCACTGCGAATAATTTCTAGCTCCTTCTGCCTTCGGATTTATCTTTACCAAACCGCGATAGCTATTACTAGAGTTACCAGCAGAAATTCCCTTAGAAATAATTGTGCTGCGAGTGTTCTTACCAACGTGAATCATCTTGCTTCCCGTGTCAGCTTGCTGCATATGATTTGTCAGCGCTACCGAGTAGAACTCACCCACAGAATTATCGCCCACCAACACGCAGCTGGGATACTTCCAAGTAATAGCAGAACCTGTTTCTACTTGCGTCCAGGAAATCTTGGAATTTACACCCTGACACAAACCGCGTTTGGTGACAAAGTTGTAAATACCACCTTTGCCTTTTTCATCGCCGGCGTACCAATTCTGGACGGTGGAGTATTTAATTTCCGCATTGTCAAGAGCGACAAGTTCCACCACAGCCGCGTGTAGCTGGTTGCTATCATACATCGGCGCGGTACAGCCTTCCAAGTAGGAAACATAGCTGCCTTCTTCCGCGATAATCAAGGTACGCTCAAATTGTCCCGTATCGCCGTTGTTAATCCGGAAATAGGTAGACAATTCCATCGGGCATTTTACGCCTTTAGGAATATAGACAAAAGAACCATCGCTGAATACAGCAGCATTCAGTGCCGCGAAGTAATTGTCTGCGATAGGAACAACGCTACCCAAGTACTTTTGTATTAGTTCGGGATATTCTTGCAATGCTTCGGAAATTGAGCAGAAAATAACACCGTCTTTGAGCAACTTTTCTTTAAATGTAGTGGCAACAGAAACGCTATCGAAAATTGCATCTACAGCCACATTTCCTAAGCGCTTTTGTTCTGATAGGGGAATGCCTAGCTTCTCAAAGGTTTCCAAGAGGGTGGGATCTAGTTCATCCAAGCTGTTAAGCTTTTTCTTCGCTTGTTTCGGCGCAGAATAATAGATGATATCCTGATAATTGATTGGCGGATACTTAACGCTGTGCCAAGTTGGTTCGGTCATTTTTAGCCAATGACGGTAGGCTCTCAGGCGAAACTCTAGCATGAATTCCGGCTCGTTCTTCTTGCTGGAGATCAAGCGGACAACATCTTCGCTTAACCCACGGGGAATGGTGTCTGCCTCAATATTGGTGACAAAGCCATACTTGTAAGGCTGATTGACTAAGGTTTTAACAGTGGCACTCATCAGTTCTTTTCTCTCTCTCGTGTTCTCTTTTCGGTGTCTCTTTCAGGATGGGAGACGGGCAGTGAGCCGATTTCCCTTCATCGTTAACCAGAGTGGTTACGCGCTGTTACAATAAGGATGGAGAGTAAAACAACAAGTTAGTTGTTTAAGTTATCTTCATTTTACGCTAGATTAACAACAAGAATGTTGTTAAAGTGAAATTTCCTAATTATTTTTCAGGACTAAGATGGCGACTACCCAACAGTCCTCAACCAAGCAAGAGATCCTAGAATATCTCCGGAAACAGTCACGGGCAACAGCTTTTGAGCTAGCCGAGACTTTAGATATTAGCCCGCAAGCGATTCGTCGTCATATCAAAGATTTGGAGGCAGAAAAGCTAATTGTATATTCTTCATCGATACAAGAAGGGATGGGGCGCCCTTCTCACGTTTATCAGTTGAGTCGTGAAGGACGCGATCGCACACAACGAGGTGATAATAACTATGGTGAATTTGCTGTTTCTCTGCTGGATACATTAGCAGAAACGGTAGGACGTGACCAAGTAACCTCGATTTTAAGAAAACAGTGGGAACGTAAAGCACTCTTATATCGCGATCGCTTAGGTAAAGGTTCGCTATATGAACGGGTGGCAAACTTAGTTGAGTTGAGAAAAGCTGAAGGCTTCATGGCGGAGTCTCACCCGGTAGAATCGAATGAATCAGCAGGCGATCGCTTTATCTTAATGGAGCATAACTGCGCCATTTCCAACGTTGCCGAATCCTTCCCCAGCATTTGCGGTCATGAATTAGAAATGTTTGCGTCCGTTCTTCCAGATTGTACAGTAGAGCGGACTCATTGGATTATCAACGGTGAACACCGTTGTGGCTATTTAGTCCAAGCGCGAAAACCTTGCGCTGAATTAGATTAAGAAATTTATATTTACATTAAGTTTAAGATACAAATAATCCCTACGTCGTAATCTGTTTTACAAATTACAAATTACCAATTGTCCGCTAAGTTTTAGTTAGAGGTTATGGATTTACCACCACAAGAGCAACCGTCAACACAATTCTTAACTTTTGAAGAGTCAGCCAAAGTTGACGCTTCCTTGCTTTCTTCCCCAGAAAAGTTTTTAACCAGATTAACAATTTCATCTCTCAAACTTTTGAAGCACATCGCCCAAGAGTATGATGTGAAGATTGAAGATTTAACAACACAGCAAGTGATTGCTTGGTTTGAGAAAGATGGTAAGATTCGCCGAGAGCAAGGAACAGAATCAGCATATTTGAATTGGTAAATTATAAAAAAATTCCTAGAGACGTTCCATCGGAACGTCTTTGTGAACAAATAGCAAAAAGCACCTTTTTCGAGGTGCTGTCTCAAGCGATGTAAATGAATCTTACACACCACTTTCTTTTTAAGTGTAAGTATTAGTACGCGGACTGCGAGCACCAGTTACTGCTCCAATCATTGATGCAACTAAACCTAGCAAAGAACCGAATACAAAAAACCACAAGCCTTTAGATGTTGCATCAGCAATATTGCGAGCTTCTTGAGCGCTTACATTGGTTCGGGGTACGTTGATACCACCTTGTTGTTGCACTTGGTTAATTACTTCACCAGCGTTTGAAGCGGCAACACCAAAAGCACCAGAGACCCCACTTGCCAAGAGCCAAGAACTAACTGCTAAAGTGGTAGCCCAGAGAATTGCACCGTTGAGAAGAGCCGTGCTGCGGTTCATCGGACCACAAGCACGAGCAGCAACCCAACCGCCGGTAAAAAGGGAAATTAACAAACCAATAGTTGACCAAATTCCCACATTTCCAGCAACATCAGAAGCATTTGTTCTGGGTGCACCGGAATTTGCAATGCTGGTTGCACCGATCGCTGCGAATAAAGCGCTTAATATTAATTGTGTAGCTAGGGAAACCAACAAACCAGAAATAATCGGACCCCAACGCACGCGATCGTGATAATCTGCAACTCTACCTACTACTATAGGCTCATTAATTACATCATCACCAACTCTATTTACGTATGACATAGGTTATCTTTTTCCTCACTTTATTAGCAGTTTTTTTTCAGCTATATTTTTGCTTATGTATAAGATTTAATTACTCTTCCTTGTTTTGCATATCTA
>CASBQC010000362.1 GCA_949127805.1 Nostocales cyanobacterium PMM_0081 | reverse complement strand
GCCTTTTCCAGATACATAAACTAGGGTGTTGGCGGTACCGAGGTCGATACCCATATCCCGCGATAAGGAAAACTTACTGAAAAGACCCACGCGTTTCTGCGCCCCCTATATTAAAGACTTTTTACAACTACCATAAGAGTGATTTGTGCAGGATTTTATTACGTTTTTTATCCTGAGTCTAGTAAAGTAGACTATTTTCTCAGTAATATTTAGGAATCTTTACTTTATCTAAGACTATTACTTTTGATATTCTCCCGCTACATTAGTAGATCCGTATAAAACTTTTGCTATTTTCCATAAATTTTATCATTTGTTAAGTAATTATAATTGTTAACTATTTAACATACTTTCAATTGCTTTGCAATTCGCTATTATAAGAGTCACGATTATTAAGTACGTTTGTACTAAAAGGTGAAAGATATGAGTATCAATGTTGTGACTTTGGTTGGTCGTGTTGGCACAGACCCAGATATGAAGTATTTTGAGTCAGGTAAAGTTAAGTGTCGGTTAACACTAGCGGTAAATCGGCGATCGCGCAACAGCGATGAACCTGATTGGTTTACCCTAGAATTATGGGGAAAAACGGCGGAAGTAGCAGGTAACTACGTGAAAAAAGGCAAACAAATCGCCGTTAAAGGTTCCTTAAAGTTCGACTCATGGAGCGATCGCAATACCGGCATCACTCGCTCATCACCAATTATCCAAGTAGACCAACTAGAGTTGTTGGGTTCCAAGCGGGATGCAGATGATATGGGGGATGACGATTTATCATGAGCGAGTGGTTAGTTGATAGTGGTTATACCATTTCACGTTAATAGCGATACATATAAATCTTGTAGAGACGTAGCACTTGGTAGTCTCTACAGGTTTGTATTTGTATCAATATTTTTGTGAAACGGTATTAGTGGTTAGTTGATAGTGGTTAGTGGATGACTGTTAACGGTCAAGCAACAACGCTCCTACTAACTAATAACTAATTTGCAGCGTTACCGATGCGTCTACTTCTTGTTCACCACCAACAACGGGGGTAGAAGCATCTTGTGCTGTTAACTTGGCAGAGCGATATGCAATAGGTGGTGGGGTGGGTGCATTCGCATTATTAACTTGAATGCTGACTATTTCTTTAGATTTAAAACCTAAAGAAGCAAAAACGGCATCAGCTTGTTGTTGAGCTTCTTGGGTAGCTTTTCTGAGTGCTTGTTTTTGAGCTTGAGCGATCGCTTCATCACTAGCCACAAAACTTACACCATTAATCTGCGTGGCTCCCACTTTCACCGCTTCGTCTAACAATGTACCAGCTTTCTCGGTAGCAATACGAAAACTTACGGTATTTGTAGCCGCATATCCTGTAATTCGCTGCACATTATTGTTATAGCTATAAACTGGATTAAGTCTAATACCCGTGGTTTCTAATTTATCTACATTCCGGCTCTTGAGCAACGCTACCACGGCTGATGATTTTCGGGCAGCCTCTTGTTGTACATCCTGTGCAGTTTTACCCTGAACTTCTACACCTAGATTTACTAAAGACAGAGTTGTCGCAATTGATTCCATCCCGCGACCTGTAACGGTGAGGGTTCGCAACATTCTTTCTCTTTCTTCTGCTAAACCAGGCTGAGTAAAACTTATACAGGCAATCAATACAAAAGGTAGTGTTTTCCACAATTTGACAGCTTCAAACCGAGAACCAGCTAAAACAGTTCTATTCATACTTTGTTCCACTCCTCAAACAATTTATGGCATCACTGGTGATATGTTCCTACTTTCGCACTGCAATAGTCAAAGGTGAGGGTGGTTACATTTTTTGCAACTGAAAATTGAGTTATTATTTAGCACCTACCAAGCGACGGTTCGGGCATTGCGCGAACAAAGCCTGCGCTCGGAAGGCTTTGTTCGTATAGCGACAAACTTCAGTCTGTCTGCTTTTGTGCTAACAACCAACCATCAACAAATTTCCTAATTAGCAATTATGGCGTATTGGCTGTTGAAAACCGAACCGGATGATTATTCCTACTTTGATTTAGAAAAAGACGGCAGTACAATTTGGGATGGTGTGAACAATCCCCTTGCCCTTAAGCATCTGCGAACAATCGAGATTGGGGACTTGGTGTTGATTTACCATACAGGCAAAGAACGACAAATCGTCGGTGTAGCGGAAATAGTCAGTAAAGCTTATGCCGATCCAACATTGGATGATGTCAAACGGGTAGTTGTAGATGTACGAGCGATAAGAAAAGTGGAGCATCCCGTGACGCTAGCTAAAATCAAGCAAGATGCTAATTGGGAAAATTTTGACTTGCTACGTCTTCCTCGATTGTCGGTAGTTCCGGTGTCAGAGTTGCATTGGCTACGTCTGTTGGAATTAGCAAACAACGACCAATTAATTTAAAAAGGCTGAGTGTAGCGCATCTATAATATTTGATTTAAATAAAAGGGTAAAAATAAAAGAGAACGATTTTCACAGAACCAATGCAGTTTTTAGGTGCAAGTAACTTCTCTTTGCCTCTGCTGGCAAGCGCAACAGAAACAGCAGACAGTTCAATGGTACTAGCAGCCGTGCTCCTGAGTTTAGTAGTAATTTACCTCGCTAGCAAAGTTGGTGGGGAATTATCCAACCGATTTGGTTTACCACCTGTGTTGGGGGAACTCGTCAGCGGTGTAGTGGTGGGTGTGTCTGTTCTACATCTGTTGGTGTTTTCCGAAGCTGGTGCAAACAGTTCTAATTTGATTATCAGCTTTCTTCAAAGCACTGCCGGTTTAAGCCCTGAGGCTGCACCTGGGGTGTTTGCAGCGCAGTCTGAGGTGGTTTCGGTTTTGGCAGAACTGGGTGTGATCATTCTGCTGTTTGAAATCGGCTTGGAGTCGAATTTAAAGGACTTGATGGCGGTAGGTATCCAAGCCTGTGTTGTGGCAGTGGTGGGGGTTGTAGTACCCTTTACTGCTGGCACTGTGGGATTGATGACTTTGTTTGGTATCGATGCCTTACCAGCGATTTTTGCTGGGGCGGCTTTGACTGCAACGAGTATTGGTATTACTTCTAAGGTATTGTCAGAATTGGGGCGGCTCAATTCTAGAGAAGGGCAGATTATTCTCGGTGCTGCGGTGATTGACGATGTACTGGGAATTATTGTTTTAGCGGTGGTTGCTAGCTTGGCGAAAAATGGTGCGGTGGATGTCAGCCAAGTTGTTTATTTAATTATCAGCGCTAGTGGTTTTCTGTTGGGCGCGATCGCTTTGGGTAATTTTTTCAATAAATCTTTTGTGGCGATCGCTGATAAACTGAAAACACGCGGCGAATTGGTCATACCTGCTTTTATCTTCGCTTTTGTCATGGCATATCTTGCTGCCGCTATTCAATTAGAAGCGATTTTGGGAGCATTTGCAGCTGGTTTAGTCTTGGAAGAGACTGATAAGCGTCAAGAATTGCAAAAGCAAGTCATTCCCATTGCCGATATGCTAGTACCCATTTTCTTTGTCACCGTTGGCGCAAAAACCGATTTAGGAGTCTTAAACCCAGCAATTCCCAGTAACCGGGAAGGTTTAATTATGGCTGCTTTCCTGATTTTGGTTGCAATTTTGGGTAAAGTAGTTACAG
This sequence comes from Nostocales cyanobacterium PMM_0081, assembly GCA_949127805.1. Classification (GTDB taxonomy): domain Bacteria; phylum Cyanobacteriota; class Cyanobacteriia; order Cyanobacteriales; family Nostocaceae; genus Hassallia. The sequence goes on along the minus strand of CASBQC010000362.1, from coordinate 26,568 downwards.
GCTTTGTAGTCTTTGGTCAACCGGGAATTAACCGCTTGGCAATTGGTGTGGGAATGATTCCCAGAGGTGAGGTTGGCTTAGTGTTTCTTGGTATTGGCTCTTCTATCGGTATTCTCTCCAAACCACTGGAAGCAGCAATTATCATGATGGTTATTCTTACCACCTTTATAGCCCCTCCTCTGTTACGAATTGTATTTCCCGATCCAAAAACGGTGGGTGTTGCGAGCGAACTGATTTTAGACACGAATAGTACACCGTTGGCAGTCGAATCACCAACTGAGATCAATTCAAAGTCAAATGATGCCGCAAGCCCAGATGGGCATTAATCAAAGTCCTGGTTAAAGACGTATTTTTAACGGGCGTTGAGAGTGAGTAGTTAATTAAAGACTACTCAGTCTTAACTCAGTATGTCATGAATAAAAGCGATCGCTACTGGAAACTTTCCATCTTCAACATCTGTCCCCTAAAAATGTAAAATCTTAGCAGTTTTTTTATAGTTCCTACTAACATAATGTTATTTGTTTGCAGTCTTCCCCGATTTCCCAGCCCCCAAAATGGATATTTGACAAACAATTAGCAAGTAGTACTTACAAGTTTTGTTTCATCAGTTAACAAAAATTGAAATTTTTTTGAGCGTGCATCAACATCAATTACCAGAAAAAACTCAACATAAATCCGTGCCAGAGTCAAGTATCATCAACTCGGATTGACTGCTTCCTTTAATTGGTGGTTATTTCTTTGTTAGTACAATCAGATACTTGATCGACGTAATGACTTATGTGCTAACAACATGAAAAATTAAAACCAAAGTGCAACAACTTGGCATCATTAAATGTATTTTGATAGCAGCGCCAAATTTCAAAAAAGTACGCAATTACACAGTTTGGGGACAAGGGTTGTGAAGATTTGCCAATATTTTGACAGATTGACAGATTTCACAAATGCGAAGGAGAAAAAACTGTGAAATTACACTGGTTACTACCTGGCACTTTTGGAACTATCTTCATGCTATCGTCACCGACTTTGGCTGCAAGATTGGAATCGTGGCGTTTTGATGTTAATCAAAATCGGTTGGAAATTAATACCGCAGGTGATGTTCAACCCCAAGCGCAACTACTCTTCAACCCCACACGTTTGGTAATTGACTTACCAGAAACAACATTTGCGCGAGATCCCAAATCGCAGCAATTAAATGGGGGATTTCGCTCCCTCAGTGTCACGCAGTTGGATAAATCATCTCGCATAATCGTTGAACTTAGCCCAGGTTATACCCTAGACCCCAAACAAGTGAAATTTATCGGCATAACTGCCAGTCGCTGGACCGTACAATTACCAAAACCAGCCGCACAACAAGTAGCTGACTCCCCCAGAAATCTTTACAATCTGGTGATAGGAACTACCAAACCAGATGCGAAAATTGCCAACACCACAAACCCTGGGACGCAAATAGAGAATTTAGTTGTTACCGGAGATGGCTTTTTTATCCGCACTAATGGCATCCGTCCTCAAGTTGAGGTAAACCGCAGCGACGACAGAAAGTCAATTAATATCGATATTGCTGGGGCATCTTTATCACCATTATTGCAGCGCGAACGGGCGATTAATCGCTATGGTGTCAGCCGCATTCAATTCACTCAGCGGCAAACACAACCACCAGTTGTCCGCATAACTATGCAGGTAGATAAAAATAGTTCAGATTGGCGGGTAAATCTTAACACTAAGACTGGTTTGGTGCTTCTGCCCAGTACTGTTGTCAGATTGCCTGCTAGTAGTAATCTGGATAATACAAGTAGCCTAAGCTCCTTGCCTTTTTCACCGCCAAATAATTCTACAGATAATAAACTCTCTACAATTGAATCTGTGGAATTGGCTGGTGGTGGTAGACAATTGCTAGTTAAAGGCGATCGCACTTTATCGGCTACTGGTAGTTGGGATAAAGCTTCTGGTTTATTCCGTATCAGCATCAATAATGCAAAGTTAGCACATTCTCTCAAAGGTCCGGTTTTAAATAGCAATAGCCCTCTAGGTAGAGTCCGCTTGCAATCATCAGGCTCAAATACTGTGCTTGTCTATGTCCAACCAAATCCGGGGGTACAAATTGGAGAACTAAACCAAATCAACAGCCAAACTATAGCTTTACAATTAAAACGCTCTGAACAACGTGGGCGAATTATACCCCCAATTAGTGGTTTACCTCCTTTACCATTACCAAGTCAAGTGCCATTCCCAGATCCAAACGCTCCATATCCTGCACCATCGCGGAGTCGTCCTCGCATTCCATCAGGGCGAGTAGTAGTTATGATTGATCCTGGACATGGTGGTAAAGACTCTGGTGCAGTTGGCATTGGAGGACTGCAAGAGAAAAATATCATCTTGCCGATTAGTCAAAAGTTGGCGCGGATTTTGCAGCAAAATGGAGTGCAAGTAATATTGACAAGAGATTCTGATTATTTTGTCAGTCTTCAGGGAAGAGTAGATTTAGCATCGCGTGCTAATGCTGATGTATTTGTCAGTATCCACGCTAATTCTGCCGGTTCAGAACGTCCTGATGTTAGTGGATTGGAAACGTATTACTACGACAGTGGTTTAGGTTTAGCTCGTATCGTTCATAACAGCATTCTCAAAAGTGTGAATGTTAGAGATCGAGGAGTGCGACGAGCGCGATTTTACGTCTTAAGAAAAAGTTCTATGCCTTCAATTCTTGTAGAAACTGGTTACATGACTGGTCGGGAGGATATCGCTAAACTAAGAAATCCACAATATCAAAATCAAATGGCAGAGGCGATCGCTCGCGGGGTTCTGCAATACTTAAAGCAAAGATAACTCATTTTACCAAATCTGAGTAAATACACTTAATGATTTTTCTCAGATTTTCTCTCTCTTAGCAATGTGATGTCTAACTCAGCCAGAGCGATCGCTCTTTCTGCTCAAAACACTCATGAGAAAAATAAACTTTCGTTAACCCAAGCGCTTTTATTTTTTAGAGGTGATTAATTTTCGACTGTAATAACACCCCTGACATCCAACCAGACATATTTTTTCAATATTAAAGAGTAGCACCTCACCAGCGATCGCCTCATCAACTGACAGCAGTTGAAATTTTTCTTTTTTTTGTGCATCAAACACCAAAAATCTATTCCTACATCAATTCTTGGCTGATTAAAGTGTGATGAACTTGAAGATCGTTAAGTATGAGTTTTTCTGATAAGCTCTTTTTTGGTGTAATCTGATGCTTTAAAGACAGAATTTTTATGATTTAACATCATGGCAAATTGAGTATTGCGTGCTACAATTCTACGCCATTAGCTGTGTCTTTAATACAAGCGCACGCGCCATGAGCGCAGCATCAAAGCGTCATATTGGGCGCTTGGGTGTGAGGATTTATCAATATTTTGACGGATTAACTAAAGAAGTATGAAGTGTAAAGGATGTTCGCTCCGCGTCTCCCCTTGGGAGAAGGATAAAAAAGTTTTGAGGTACATGCCTCGCCTAGTAGAGCGAAAAAAATCAAGCTTTTTTCCTCGCTTTGCGCCCCATCCCTGTCTTGAAAAGTTTTGCGCCGGGAGACCCGGACGCGCAAACTTTTCGCTTTATGGATGGGGTAATTTCATACTTCATACTTCATACTTCATACTTCAGTTGACGGCTCCCATGAATGCGAATCAGGAGAAAGGACTGTGAAATTACACTGGTTACTACCCGGTACTTTTGGAAGTATTTTGATGCTATCGTCGCCAACTTTGGCAGCGAAACTGGACTCTTGGCGTTTTGACGCCAATCAAAACCGACTAGAAATCAATACTACAGGCGCTGTTCAACCCCAAGCCCAACTAATATTTAACCCCACTCGTTTAGTAATTGACTTGCCGGGAACAACCTTTGGGCGTCCACAACTAAGGCAGCAGGTAGGGGGTGCAATTACCTCAATTCGGGTCGGGCAGTTTGATGAACAAACAACTCGCATCGTCGTTGAATTAACTCCTGGTTATACCCTAGACCCCAAGCAGGTCAAATTTGTCGGCACAACTGCAAGCCGCTGGACTGTACAAATACCAACGCCAGAAGTTGACCAAGTAGGTTCATCACCACAAACTTTACAACAGCCTACAGACATAGCTACGACGCAACCCTTAACTACCAACGTCTCCCCCCCCAGAAATATTTACAATGTGGTGAGAACCCAACCGACTAGCCTAACCCCAACTAGGAAGGCAACGGTTATCGGCGCCACAGAAGGAACGACTCAAATTGAAAATTTACGCATTACAGGCGACGGATTTTTTGTCCGCACTAGTGGCGGTAATCCTCAGGTTCAAGTAAATCGCAGCGACGATAGAAAGGCAATTAATATTGACATCGCTGGCGCATCTTTATCACCAAGTTTGTTACAACGAGATGTGCCAGTTAATCGCTATGGTGTCAACCGCATTCAATTCAGCCAACTGGAAACAAGCCCACCTGTTGTCCGGATGACCATGCAGGTGGACACAAATGGCTCTGACTGGCGGGCAAGTACCAGCAGTATTGGTGGTTTTATACTTCTACCTAATACTGGTGTAGTCAGATTACCGGGAAGTAGTAATATTACAGTTCCCGGAAGCAGCAAAGAGCGCCCCATTCCACCACCTGTTGTTGCTAACTTGCCAGCCACAATTGGGTCTGTGGAACTAGCGGCTACTGGCACCCAATTAATTATTAGAGGCGATCGCAATTTATCTGCAAACGGCTCTTGGGATAAATCCACTGGATTTTACCGCATCACCATTCCCAATGCTCGCTTGGCTCCTTCTGTTAAAGGTCCGGTATTTGGTCCTAATAGCCCCATCGTCCGGGTACGCTTGCAACAGCAAGACTCGAATATTGTTGCCATCTTTGTTCAACCGGCGATTGGAGCACAAATTGGCGAACTCAACCAAATTGGGGATCAGTTTGTCGCTTTACAAATACAACCCTCTCGGCGGGTAACAACATCATCATCTGGCATTTCTTCTCTTCCTTTCCCTCCCCTACCACCACCAAACAGAATCCCATTCCCAGATCCACTTACTAACGACCGACCGACATCACCGCCACCCTCACGTCCCATTCCCAGAGGACGAGCGCTCGTAGTTGTTGACCCTGGACATGGCGGTAAAGACTCCGGTGCGCCCGGTTTGGGAGGACTTTTAGAAAAAGATGTCGTTTTGCCTATTAGTAAAAGAGTCGCCGCTATTTTAGAGCAAAATGGCGTACAAGCAGTTCTCACGCGGGATTCTGACTATTTTGTCGAACTTCAGGGACGGGTAGATATAGCAGACCGAGCTAATGCTACTTTGTTTGTCAGTATTCACGCTAACTCAGTTGATAACCGCCCAGATGTCAATGGGTTAGAAGTTTATTATTATGACAGCGGTTATGGTTTGGCGGAAGTCGTTCGCCGGAGTATTTTGCAAAACATCAGTACTATCAAAGACCGGGGAACCCGCAAAGCCAGATTTTATGTTCTTAGGAAAAGTTCTATGCCTTCAATTCTTGTAGAAACAGGCTACATGAGCGGTCGCGAGGACAATCCCAGGTTAGGAACTACAGAATACCAAAATCGCATGGCAGAAGCGATCGCTCGTGGTGTCCTCAGGTATCTACAACGCTAAAACTGATTAGTGGATAGTGGAAGCGTTGATAGTGGGAGCGTGGCAGTGTAAGTAGTGGCTAGGAGTAATTTTTGACAACTATCAACCATCAACTATCAACCATCAACTATCAACCATCAACTATCAATCCCCAATAATCCTGTATCTTAAATCCAAAACCTAACTAAAAATCTGCCTGTGCTTCCATCTTCGATTTTTCAAGGCAATCAAAATCATTTTTGGGATCTTGAACCCCAACGTGCCCCCATTGGCATCTTTGATAGTGGTGTCGGTGGTTTGACGGTATTGCGACAACTCTATCGGCAACTCCCCAATGAATCAATCATTTACTTTGGGGATACAGCTCGACTTCCTTACGGTATTCGTTCGCAAGCAGAAATTTTGCACTTCGTGCGCGACATTCTCACCTGGATGCAACAGCAACGGGTGAAAATGGTAATTATGGCATGTAATACCAGTTCTGCTTTAGCTTTAGACACGGTGCGTGAAGAATTTAACCTGCCCATTCTCGGAGTCATTCTCCCAGGAGCGAGGGCAGCAGTGCAACAAGGAAAGCGGATTGGAGTAATTGCGACCCCAGCAACTGCCAAAAGTAATGCTTATCGTCAAGCTATTCTCGAAATTGATCCAGATGTGCAAGTTTGGCAAGTTGGCTGTCCGGAGTTTGTGCCCCTGATTGAACAAAACCGGATTCAAGACCCTTACACTACTGATGTTGCCCGGTCTTATTTGGAACCTTTAATACAGCAGCAAATTGATACTTTAGTTTACGGCTGTACCCATTATCCCCACCTTGAACCAGTACTGCGATCGCTTCTACCTTCCTCGGTCAAGCTGGTTGACCCTGCTGTTCATGTCGTCGCAGCTTGTACCCAAGAGTTAGACCTTTTAGGCTTAAAAAATACCCACCCACCACAGCCAACTCGCTTCGCTGTCAGTGGTTGTCCACAACAATTTGCCCAGTCCTCTTTACCGTGGCTAGGCTGTACCCCAATGGTCGAAGTTGTGTGCTTTACCGATCCCGCAGTTTCTCACATCCAGAAAGACTAGTTAAAAAGTTAGGAGTTAGGAATGATCAATTCTGAGTTTTGAATTCTTAACTCCCAACTCCCAACTCCCAACTCCCAACTCCTAACTCCCAACTCCTAACTCCCAACTCCCAACTATTGACTATTGACTATTGACTATTAACTACTTTGGTCACATTTGGCGTTAGCAATATCTCCCGCTTGTGTTTACCGCTAGAAGCTAAAGTGACACTTTTAGAAATAGGTTTTTGTCCTGTTCGCTTTGCCAAAGCTAATAATACATAGACGGTGAATAAATAACCCGCAGCTAAAATAAAAATCATCATAGACATGTTTCCGTAAATCATTCTTCTACCTGCACTTTTCTCAAAGGAATATAAAATTGCATAAACTTAGTAGAACCTTAGCCAACAAGGTAAATCCTTAATGGCTGTAGTTTGCTATAGTGAACTTTTCCATAGAGTTTTTATTCTCTACGGTTAACGAATTAATTATTAAATTAGTTTTTTTTTCACAGACCATACCTATGACAACAGTTAAATTGCCAAATAGCAATTACAACTACTGCTTCAGCAGTCTACCCAGTCTGCGTTCTTAAAAAGCTTACCTCATGGCAGGAGCAACACTTGTATTCAACGTATGCTGAATTAGTGTAGCGGCTTCCCATAAAGGCAACCCTTAGCTCCTAACAGACAATCAGTTCCGGCGAAAAACGCCCTCACCAAATGCCTTCCCTAAGAGGCTTGCACATTGCAGCAAGAATCAAAGAAATTATTCTTTTGATTTAGCCTACAACGACTTATTTCAACTCACCACTCTTATGAGTAAAATTACCTATCGGTGATTTATCTTTTTGGGGTGAATATCTGAAAAATTATAAATTCCTTAATTTTAGCCTAACACAACAGTCGTAACTTTTAAGCCAACTTTAGTGCTAAATTTAAAAATTTTTAGGGCAGCTATACAAAACGCTCAAACAATTTAGTCTTAAGAAAGTAAATAGGTAGTGGATCTAGCAGAATAGATACTTTCAGGCGTCGTTGCTTTCGTTAGTTATATATTTTCTTTGCAAAAATAAACCTATTCTCAGGCAAGAGTTACATCTTCTATCCTATGGAGGTTTTTTTAAGTTTGATAAAACTTATTAATAAATTTAGTTAAATATACATATAGTATACACAAAATCAGGCAGCATATCTTATTTTCACAGGCTTTCAAAACAGCGATGTTTGATAAACAGGCTATCTGGGGAAAAACGAACGCCAAAATTGGGCAGACTTTTCCCTTGAGTAAGTCGTGACCTTTTTAGGGCAGTCTGGATAATGCCACGAGTCAGGGCGAGTTCTTCTGTGCGAGCCGGCATTGTGGACAGGCTTCACTCTTCGCACGCGACCAGGGCGAACATCACTATTAGTGTCGCTCTTGAAAAAGAGGATAATAATAATAGTGTTCCTTGCCTGTCCTGCATAGCGTCCTTTGTGTTTTGCAGGGGTTTCACAAAAAGTAGACACTCATTGGACAGCCTTGTTTACTAGATCCTCGATCCCCCACGACATTTTCGGATGAAGGCTGTCCAATGAGTGTCCTGGTTCAGCCCAAGGGTATCTGTGACGAATAGCGAGGATTCCAACCATGAAAACTTTGCGACGGCACAGGCTTATCTTAAAATGAGTATAGGATATGTAAACTTTCTTAACTTAAGCCAGAGTCCGCCCATCCATGACCCCAGCTACCTCCTTTTTTTCTCCTGTGGAAGCAGACCTGCGAATACTAGCAGACAACCTGAAACAGCTAGTTGGAAATCGCCACCCCATACTCTATGCAGCGGCAGAGCACTTATTTGGAGCTGGGGGCAAGCGCATAAGACCGGCAATTGTTCTGCTAGTATCGCGCTCAACAATGCTAGAGCAAGAAATCACGCCGCGACACCGACGCCTAGCTGAAATTACAGAAATGATTCACACGGCAAGCTTAGTGCATGACGATGTGGTGGATGAATCAGATATGCGCCGTGGTGTTCCCACAGTTCATAGTTTGTTTGGTAACCGCATTGCTGTATTAGCTGGAGATTTTCTATTTGCCCAATCTTCCTGGTATTTAGCTAACCTGAACAACTTAGACGTAGTAAAACTGCTGTCTGAGGTGATTATGGATTTGGCTTCAGGAGAAATCCAGCAGGGACTAAATCGCTTTGATACCAACACCTCCATTGAGACTTACTTAAAAAAGAGCTACTACAAAACTGCATCGTTAATTGCCAACAGTTCTAAAGCAGCTGGGTTACTGAGCGACGTTTCCCAAGAAACCGCCGAACAATTGTATGGCTACGGTCGTAATCTTGGTTTGGCGTTTCAGATTGTGGATGATATTTTAGATTTCACTTCTTCGACGGATACCTTAGGTAAACCAGCCGGATCGGATCTGATTAGTGGGAATTTGACTGCACCAGTTTTATTTGCTTTGGAAGAAAAGCCATACTTAGAAGTGCTGATTTCACGAGAGTTTGCCCAGGTTGGCGATTTAGAGGAAGCGTTGGCGCTGATTGAAGATAGTCAGGGTATAGTGCGATCGCGCGAGTTAGCAGCCGAACATGCCAATAGCGCCATCGAACATCTTGCAGTTCTCCCACCCTCAGAATGCCGGCAAGCCCTGACTAATATGGCTGATTATGTACTGAGTCGGCTCTATTAAAAGCTGGGGATTGGGGATTGGGGATTGGTGATTGGGAATACTAGCCCAAGCTCAAGAGCGTCACTAATCCCTAATCCCCTTAGGCAATATCAGGCGGAATTTGAGGGCGAGAGTGTATGGAGTGCAGCTTTTTTTGAATTAAGTGCTGTAACTCAGTTCGCTTAATTTCCACAGGGTTGGTACTCATGCCAGGAGTCTCAAAAAAAACTATACTATCTACGGGTTCTAATGCCACAAGTTGAAACAAAATGTCAGCGATCGCTATTGGTGCAGCTATTACTTGAGGGTCAAGCCCAGCATTGGATCTGAGTGGAACATCCTGTAAGGTAGGGTAAGCGTAGATCACGCGCTTTTCCAAGCCTGGATTTACACGGTTGCTCAATGTAGTTAAAACCCAGTCTTTTTCCAAATTTTGGAGAATGTAGTACTGGGGGTGACGTAACGATAAAGCGATCGCGCTAATAACTGGGGCGATTGCTGTGACAAGTTGTGGTGTTATACCATCGTTAGGTGCATTGTCAATCAGCAATTGAATTTGTGTTTTTAAGTCCATAACGACCTGCAAATAACTTTTGGGTAATGGCTATAAGATATTTACGTGTGAATAATCTCACTATGAGTTGGGAATAATAGATGAGAACCAAATCCTAAACACAGGATCTGCCTGCGTTTAGCTTATACGCAAAACCCAAAAAGCCAATACCCATGTTCATACAGGTTGTAACCAAGTATGTTAGGGTTTTTTTAAACTGAGACTATGAATTTAGCCGCAACCGCAACTATTCAGGGAGAAAATTCTATCGGAGTGGAGGCGATATTTCAACTCCTGTTTAAGGAGTTAAGTCAATTAAGCAAAGCTTCGGAGCCGAATTGCCACGACGTGGCTTCACGAATTACCGCCGAAGTTTACCGGATTTGCAATGAAAGTAAACGTATCCAAGCTTCCGGTGCAGTGGAAAGCTCGGCGATGACTTTAGCCAAACATAGGCTACAACAGTGTCTGAGGTACTACCAGTTAGGTTCAAATCGGGGTAGGATCGAATTACATAGCACTTTGAGTGCGATTATCTACCGTTACATTAATCCTCCTCAGAGGCAGTTGAGCTATCAAGGGCGGCTCACGATCATTGAAGATTTCTTACAAAGTTTTTATTTGGAGGCGTTAAACGCTTTCCGGCGCGAAAATCAGCTTACCTCTACCTATCGCCCCCAGAGTCTTCTGGAATTAGCAGAGTATATGGCATTTACCGAGCGCTATGGCAAGCGCCGGATTCCCCTACCAGGACGGCAGCAACAGCTGATTATTTTGCGGGCGCAAACTTTCTCTCAACAACAGCCCCCCGAAAGCTCTGTAGACATCGAACAAGCCGCAGAAGGTAGCGCTAATGACGGCGATGGTTCTTGGGAAGATCCAGCCGTGCAGCAATTGCGAAGTGCTATGGCGACCCAGCCCGAACCAGAACCCCAAGAAGATACGTTGCGTTCTGTTGTGGTTACGGAGTTAATGAACTATCTCGAACAACGCCAACAAACCGACTGCGCTGATTATTTCTCTCTTCGCCTTCAAGATTTATCCGCCCAAGAAATTGAGTCAATTTTAGGTTTAACTCCTCGCCAGCGCGATTACTTACAGCAGCGCTTTAAATATCACCTGATTCGTTTTGCCTTGTTGCATCGCTGGGAGCTAGTTCACGAGTGGTTAGAAGCTTCTTTGCCCACGAATTTGGGCTTGACTCCCCAACAATGGGATAGTTACACCGCCCAGCTCGACGAGAAACAACGCTCTCTATTAGAGTTGAAGCAACAAGGACTACCTGACGAAAAAATTGCCAAAACTTTAGGGTTATCAATGGCACAATTGCAAAAAAGGTGGTTTAAAATTCTGGAACAAGCTTGGGAAATTCGTAACTCATTAGTGTCCGGATCAGGTGCATCTACTCATGAATAGTGACTCAGAATCCTTACAACACCAGTTACTTGCTTGGTTATTGGCAACAGAAAACGCCGAAGCTAGCAAGCATCCCTCGGCTGATTGTGAGGAAATTAACGGGGTAGAAAATCCGCTCTCTGAAACCACCACTTCCATAAGTGGTGATTTTGAGTCGGGACGGACACCCCAAACCTTTCAACTGGGAGAAATTCCTACTGTGCAAGAACGTTTTCAAGCCGTCATTAAACGTCGGCTACAAATGCAAATTCAAGACCACCCGCCTTTATTCCCTTGGGAAACCCAATTAAGAGATTACCCCGATTACGTAGACAGTCCTTCGGTTGCATTAGTTCCAGCATACGGGTGGATGGCACAACAATCGAAACTGAATATACCGGTGTCTTTACCTGAAAAAGTTTTTCGGCAATTGCTAGAAAAATGTCAGGCGATTCTTGTATCTTCTCTGCCTGTGGGGGCAAAATTAGTTCAGGTAGTCGAGAGCTTGTTTCCTAACGATGCCCAAGCACTCAATGACTTAGCGGGAATGGTGCTAAGAAGCTCCCCTCGCTCTCCAGTAGACCCTATGCAGAAAATGCACATCAAACAAAGCGATTACTCCGATTTAGGAGAACGCCAACAGATGGCTTTATCTTTGCTAGCAGCTAAACAAGTACTGGAAAATCTGACTTTGGCAATTTCAGACAGCAATCCAGTGGTCGAAAGACAATGGCTAACTAGTGCGGGTGCTATCAACCTCAAAGTAGAATATCAGTCTCAAGGTAGAGTGACAAAACTCTGCGTTATGGGGGATCTCCCCACGGCGGGAATTTTGACACTCCGAGGAAATGGCACTCAAGCAAGGGCGATGTCCTCTACATCTGGTTGCGTGAGTGTTGAGTTATACGAACAGCCACTTAACCAGACTTACACTTTGGAGGTTGAGTTCCCCGAATTAGAGCAACAATCACTTTTGTTTGTCATTCAGCCGAGGATGTAGCAAAAATTACCACTGCTAGCATGCCAAGAGTTGATAAACGCCGATTGATAAGATAATTATCCTGCTTTTGAGGCTCATCCTTAAAAAAAAGCGGTCCTTAGGGCATCTAAGGGAAGCGGCTATGAAGAAGATACTGGCGAGGTAATACTAATTTTCTGTAAGGATGCGGGCTATATCGCCCTTAGGAACCGGAGCCTAGGGCTATACAAACGTTCGCCCTTCGCGTTCCCGTTCGCGTAGCGTCTCCGATAGGAGAAGGGTAGCCTGCCGACCCAGGCTAGTAGTTTGAGCTTCATTCTTCATGGAGAAATGGTATAAGTTCCCGGTTTTCGCAACAGTGTTCGTTGCGTCTGAATCATCGCGCCTGCTTATACACCCATTAGCTGCTTTGCGATCAAAATGTTTAATTTGTCCAGGATAAGTTGGCGTTTACCTGTTAATCCTTATTGGCGGCATTTGCGCTCTTCACCTTTAATCGAAGTGGAAGATTCAATTACCTTACGGGTGCTGGTGCTAGCTTTGGTAATTGTGGGAATTTTGGCGACGGATATTGCAGCTCAAACGGAATTTAGTGTTTGGGCAATTCCTTTAAGCGCGGTGGGTGCGATTTGGAGTTATTACCGTCGTCGAGATGCTAATGTGTCGGTTAAGTTTTGTATCGCCATTGGAATGTTAGTAGCACTCGGTGCTTTCTTAGGGCGACTGCTAGGCGAGTTGAATGATACACGGCTGGGTTTAGCTGAGTTACTAATTCAATTACAAGTCCTTCACAGTTTTGATATGCCTCGCCGCAAGGATTTGGGGTATTCAATTGTGATTGGGCTGATTTTGCTGGGTGTGGCAGGGACGCTAAGTCAAACTTTTGAGTTTGCGCCAATGTTGATGTTATTTTTAGCGATCGCTCTGCCAACTTTAGTCATCGATTACCGTTCTCGCCTCGGCTTAGAAAAGGTAAAAGGTAAAAGGGTAAAGGTAAACTCCAGAAAATTATCTTCTGTTTTACCTTCTTACTTTTTACTTTTTACTTTAATTGTCGGGCTAGGATTGGTAATTTTTGCTGTTATGCCGCGTTTTCCTGGGTATCAACTGCGGACTTTCCCGGTAAGTTCCCCTATCGAAGTTAAAGGCACTTTTACAGGACGTAGTATCATCAATCCTGGTTATGTGCGCTCCAGTAATGCCAAGAATCAAGGTAATAATAGCAACGACACCGGGGAAAATAAAAACGGCAAACCGGGGGGATTGGATAATACGTTTTATTACGGTTTCAATAGCCAGATTAACCAAAACCTGCGGGGAGAAATGAAACCCAAAGTGGTGATGCGGGTGCGATCGCAAGCCGAAGGTTTTTGGCGAGTTTTGGCGTTTGATCGCTACACGGGTAAGGGATGGGAGATTTCCCGCAACGAACAGGTTCTTACCGTTAAGCGATCGCCTTGGTCTTACCAAATTTATCTCAACCCCCCAGCAATAAATACGCCAACTAAAGAAATAGTACAAACTTACACTGTGGTGTCGGATTTACCTAACTTGATTCCGGCGATGAGTTATCCGAAGGAAGTATACTTTCCGACACCGATGATCGCTGTTGATAAAGAAGGTTCTTTGCGATCGCCTGTGGGATTATCAGAAGACCTGACTTATACGATAATTTCCGATGTACCTTATCGCGATCGCACTTCTTTAGGAAACGCGTCAACTAATTATCCCCAAAATATTAAAAATTACTATCTGCAAATTCCCCCAGAAATTGCCGAAAAAGTCCGACATCGTACCGAAGAAATTTTAACTAATTACAATCGCGAACGAGTCGGAAAGTCAGAAAAATCTCTTGATTCAACTTACGAAAAGGCACTTTATTTAGCTCAATATCTCAAGCAAAATTATTCTATTCCCGAAAATCCCTTAGAACTGCCTTACTTAGCTGATAAAGAAGACTTGGTAGAAACCTTTTTGTTTAAGCAAAAAGGAGGCTATCCAGACCACTTTTCCACAGTTTTGACGGTGATGCTGCGTTCTATTGGTATTCCAGCGCGGTTGGTGGCAGGATTTAGTTCGGGAGAGTTTAACCCATTCACGGGGATGTACGTTGTTCGTAACACCGATGCTTATGCAATGACGGAGGTGTATTTCCCGAAACATGGTTGGTTTACTTTTGATCCAATTCCCAATCATCCGCTGATTCCACCTTCAATTGAAGAGACTGAGACTTTTAGTGTGTTACGCCAATTTTGGAATTGGGTTGCAGGCTGGTTGCCCTCGCCGGTGACAAGTTTATTAAATAATGTATTTGGGGCAATATTTAGTTGGATAGGTAAAGCGATCGCTCTATTTTTTGCTTTATTTTATCAAGGTTGGCTAGGTGTATTGACAGGCTTAATTTTGACAACTGCAACGGCTTTTTTGGGTTGGTTGGGTTGGGTACAGTGGCGAAAATGGTTGAAGGGGCGTACTTTGAGAAAATTGCCACCAATGGAAAGCCTTTATCAACAAATGCTGCAAACTTTAGCTGAAAAAGGTTTTAGCAAGCACCAAGCACAAACACCTTTAGAGTATGCTAGCGTCTCATACCAGCATCATTCAGAAGCAACGGCTGAGGTAATAGATGAAATTTGCCAAGCATATAATAGCTGGCGTTATGGCGGACATGCGCCTAATTTGAAGCGATTGCGAAAAAGGTGGCAAGAGATGAAAAAGCCTAATAAAAATTAGTGCGATTTGCAACTATTAATTAACATCTTATCCAATCTAGCGACCATGACGAAGAGGTAGACAAAAGTAAATCCGCAGATCCGGATCAAACTCCTGTCTTGAAATCAGTTTCTTAATCGGTCTTAGGAGATATCACGCATTACTGCGTACTAGTTTCCTATAGACATCGAATAAGCCATAGGAGATATCTGGACTGTCTAGACATAAAGCCTTGTGTGCCTCTGGCAGCTTGTACCAAGGAATAGTAGGGTAGAGGTGGTGAACGTAGTGATATCCGTTGTTATGAGTTAAAAGATTAGCTAGAAAACTAAGGTTCGATCTCGTACCGGAGACAGTATTAAAGTGATCGTGTACCTCAGACCAACATGAATAACAAGGAAAGCACCATACTAGAGGGACTACCCAATATAGCAATAAGATATCGATATGTCCTGATAAACAGAAGCCGACAATGACAACCAACCAGAACAGAGATATTTTGAAGCCAGTTTTGAACGGACGGTAGTCTAACCACTTGAGATGATAGTATGCGTCTATTGAAAAGTGATAGAAAGTAAATCCAAGAACAGGTTTAAGAAACAAGAGCCAGAATAGATTTTTATTCTCCTTGTTTAAACCGATCATTTCATAGTATTCAGGGATGTAATCTTCCTCGCCGCCCAAACCTTTATGATGAGGAAAATGATGCTCTCTATAGGAGGATATTGTTCTCAACACAGGAAATGCATAGAGAAACTCTAGCTGTTCATTCCACAATTTGTTTTTAAATAAATTATGATGTGTTGCCTCGTGTAACAACCCCTCTCCAATGGCAAATTGAAAGATGCCGATCGCCCATACTGAAACCAGATAAATAAATATGTTGTTTGCCCAAATACTAAATGCGGCGATCAAACAAATTGCCATCCAGTCTCTTAGCAATTCGAGGAAAGCTCTCATATCGTTCCGTTCAACAAAGTCAATCGGTTTACTCTGAGTCATCTGACAATCAAATCTCCTGTATTAGAATAATTTTCTCAATCGCTATTCCGTTGTTTTTTTGACATTCTTAAGATTAGTCGGATTGGTACTCCTGGTAGTCCCAGTTCTCCAATTCGATGAGCAATTTCACTCCAAATTCGTTGCTTTGGTGGGCATTCAATTTCAAAATCTTTCGTAAAAACTTGCGACACAATTAAACTCGTTAAATAACTTCAAGTATTATTTATATCTTAAATTGACCATGAACTTTTATTTTTTCCTTAAATTTACCATCTACTAAAGAAGTAAAAAAGAGTTTCATACCTTGCCCCAGATTGATTTGAAGTCGATGACCCCAAACTTGGACGACTCTGGAGCCATTTGTAGCATAATTTACAATTTCCTTAGTGCTGCCACACATCCGATATCCTTGGTTGAACGTATGAATCCTTTGAAGGTGAGCGCAAGAGTTCTTAAACCTTTGTGGCTATCTTGGGTTGGCAGCTTTGCACGAAACTAGCGCTCCCTTATGCCCTATATCCGACCCATCGCGAGTGATGTTTAATTTAACGACCTACTCAATAGCTTGTGTTAGTGTTGCTTTGCCTATGTCTTTAGAAGTATTTTGGGGAAAATTAGGGCAGAAATAGCTAAAAAAAAGCAGTGATAATTTAAAAACGCTTATTCGCTTCAATTTAATCGTTGTAACTCGAATTTTTTATAGATAACATGTAAATAAGTTACGAATAAGCTTCTCACACTGTATTTGGCATCAGTTTTTTTATGGACATTCAGTTAATCAACATCGGTTTTGGCAACATCGTGTCTGCGAATCGAGTAGTTGCTATTGTCAGTCCAGAGTCTGCCCCAATTAAGCGGATTATTACTGACGCAAGGGACAGAGGTCAACTCATTGACGCAACTTATGGTCGTCGCACTAGGGCTGTAATTATCACTGATTCCAGCCATGTGATTCTCTCAGCGATTCAACCAGAAACGGTAGCAAATCGCTTTGTAGTTTCCCGCGAGCCTCAAGTTGTAGATAATTGATTGGGGGTGGGTTGAAAGCCCCACCCCTATTTGCCCGATATCAGCAGTAATATGTGAATTAGACAAGTTTTCTGTCACCCATGCTACCAATTTATTAGTCTATACTCGGTTTGAGAATGACTAATTTCTATCGATTAATTCACAAGTTGAGCGGATGATGCAAGTTTTATCCATCCAGAATGGTGCTACTACCCAAGAATGCCCCCCTCTGGGCAGGCTGATTGTTTTAACAGGTCCCAGTGGTGTCGGCAAAGGCACACTCATGCGATCGCTTCTACAGCGTCATCCGGAGCTATATTATTCAGTATCCGTGACGACTCGTTCTCCCCGGACTGGGGAAATCGACGGCAAAAATTATTACTTTATTAGTCGTAAAAAATTTGAACAATTGGTTGCTCAAGGTGAATTCTTAGAGTGGGCGGAATTTGCGGGTAACTATTACGGCACTCCTCGTGAAGCGGTAGTTAACCAAATTCGCGCCGGGAAGACGGTTGTGCTAGAAATTGAGTTGGAAGGGGCACGACAAATCCGTGCTTCTTTCCCTAGCGCCCTCAGCATCTTTATTCTACCACCTTCATTTGAAGAGTTAGAGCAACGGATACGCAATCGCGGACAGGACTCAGAGAAAGCGATCGCTCGTCGTCTGCAATGCGCTAAAGAAGAAATTAAAGCCGCAGAAGAATTTGATATTCAAATTGTGAATGACGATTTTGAGACTGCTGTAAATGCGATCGCTGCTGCTTTATTTGGTTAGCAGAACACATTTAAACCACGAAGGAATTGTTTATCACCCCAACAAATAAAGGACACAAAGAAAAAGTTAACCTTCCTTTGTGTCCTTATCTTAATTAATTAGTCAAATGACTAATGACTAAATTAACCGCCGAATAAACCTTGAATTAGTCCGAGATTGGAAGTCACAAGGTAGGCAACTACCGCACCACCAAGACCACCAATTAAGAAAGCACTGCCAAAGTTACTCCAGCCTTCTTTAGTTTTAAAAGAATCTGGAGGATTGGGTACTGTTACGGTGGGAACTGGTCCCAGAGGATTGCTATTAGCGTACAGGGAGAGGGTGGCGGTAAGAATAACAATTAAGCCAATGGTTGCTAGTAACCCAGCTAAGTTGGCATTATCTGTATTCCGCAGGGGACCTAATTTGGCAAATGGACCAAATAGCAAGTAACCATGAGCCATACCGATTTCTAACCCTCGTCTGAAGGTAGTTATACCTGGGCGATAGGCGGGTAAATTATTAATAAACCACTTGATCAATGGAGAAGCATTAATCGGCGTTTCTAGATTTCCCCGCTGCGGATCGCGCCATTCTGGAAAGACAACCTCGCGATTTCTCGGATCGCTAGGACGATTTTTTGATGCGTCTACTGCTTGCGCCATATTTTGTCTTTGCCTCTAAATAAGATGCTTGATTATTTATTATTAGTAATAATTGTGTCTAAATATGATTTTTAACTCTTAAGTTTAGAAAAGTTAATTAAGCATATATAGATATATCAAAATTGTATGCTGGAAACAGCATTACCAGTTACGCAAAATTAATTTGTTAGCAGTTAGTAGTTAGTTGTCTACTAACTACTAACTGCTAACAAAATTCTTTAATTCCGTCGTTTATGGCAACGGGTGGAAAAGTAGGTCGGGGAACCAGTTGTTAAACAAAATCAGCAAAATCGCGGTCAAAGATAAATTGACGAAAAGTAAAACTGGTGCTAGGGAAAGATATTTAACGAAATAATTCTGCTGCATGAATCATTCTCCAAAATAGATGAAATTGCCAATCATGGTTAGCGAGGCGAAATGGGGATTTCGGTATCTTTAGCTGTCAATTCGCCTGAAAGGAGTTCTTTCACGGCTGCTAGGGGCCAAGTAAAGCCTGACAGCATCAGAGGTAATGCTATTGGCAGGTCGATGATGATTTCCTTTTTCTCCACGTCGCCACCTTCTTTTTTGATGGCTTGTAGATAAGCGCGACCCACCCAACCAATCCAACCTGCAATATACAGGAAGATAATGCTGGGAATTAGAAAGTCACCAGCGTGATCAAGACTACCATCGACTATCAAATGAGGTAGACCTTCTGGACCACACAAAGCTTGGGCATAACGCTCAAATCGCTTTTCCCCGGAGGCAGGGTCAGATGTAGTGTTACGCGCTTCTGCTGCCCGTTCTTGAAAAGCAGGAGAGTCCTTGCAGGGTACAAGGTCAGCCCCTAAAGCTTTTGCTGGCGGCGCAAAATTGAACATTAGGCAAATCGCCAAAACCAAAGTAAACAATCGTCTCATTGGGTTGTTTCCTTTTATTACGAAACAAAAAGTTTTTTGTACAAAACGAAGCGGCTTGTACGGTGTTTATCAGCATAACTAGGAAGTCATCATACTCTTGCCTGGGAACCGAGTAAAGTTTAAGTAAATAAAAGTTAAAGCTTCGACATCTAGTCTCAATTAACCATAATCCTGTCATGGCAACCGTTTTAGCGATAGAAACCAGCTGCGATGAAACCGCCGTAGCAATTGTAAACAATCGTCAAGTTTGTAGTAGTATTGTTGCCTCGCAAATTCTGGTTCATCAGCAGTATGGGGGGGTAGTACCAGAGGTAGCATCCCGCCAGCATTTAGAAACGATAAATCAGGCGATCGCCCAAGCCCTCGAAGAAGCAAAACTAGATTGGGCAAAAATCGATGGCATTGCCGCAACTTGTGCGCCCGGACTCGTGGGAGCGCTCTTAGTGGGGTTAACTGCCGCCAAAACCCTGGCAATGGTACACAATAAGCCATTTTTAGGAGTTCACCACCTTGAAGGTCATATTTACGCCACTTATTTAAGCGAGCCAACTATCAAGCCTCCTTTTCTTAGCTTACTGGTTTCCGGCGGACACACAAGCTTGATTTATGTCAAAGATTGTGGTGTGTACGAAATTTTGGGACAAACTCGCGATGATGCGGCAGGTGAAGCCTTTGATAAAGTAGCCCGGTTGTTAAAGTTGGGCTATCCCGGTGGACCGATGATTGATAAACTCGCGCAGTCAGGCAATCCCCAAGCCTTTGTTTTGCCAGAAGGAAAAGTTTCCTTACCGGGTGGGGGGTATCATCGGTATGATTCGAGTTTTAGCGGGTTAAAAACGGCAGTACAGCGACTAGTGCAACAATTCGAGAAAAATGGGGAGCAAGTGCCTGTCGCGGATATTGCGGCGAGTTTTCAGTCAACCGTAGCGCGATCGCTTACCAAAAGAGCGATCGCCTGTGCCCATGACTACGATCTAAAAATTATCGCCGTTGGTGGAGGGGTAGCCGCCAACAGCGGTTTGAGGAAACATTTACAAGCAGCCGCCTCTGAGCGTAACCTGCGCGTGTTATTTCCCCCAATTAAATATTGCACCGATAACGCCGCCATGATAGGCTGTACAGCCTCAGAGCATCTAGCCCTTGGTCATACTTCCCCACTTACCCTAAGCGTTCAGTCAAGGCTGTCACTTACCCAAGTCATGGATTTATATCAAATAGGGGAAAGGGTTTAACTCCAAACTTCTAACTCCAAACTCCAAACTTCTAACTTCTAACTCCTAACTCCAAACTCCAAACTCCTAACTCCAAACTTCTAACTCCAAACTCCGTGCCTTTAGTACAGACGTTCCGCTGTCCCCGTCTCTACAGCTCCAAACTTCTAACTCCAAACTCCAAACTCCAAACTCCAAACTTCTAACTTCTAACTCCTAACTCCTAACTCCTAACTATTGACTATCGACCGGATGTGCTCGGCAACCACGTTTGGCTGTTCTAACATTGCTAGGTGTCCGCAATCAGGAATTTCAATAACATTGTCACCACAGTATTGAAACAAAGCATGAAAGCTAGCTAAATGGCGAACATACTTCGGTTCCATAATTTTATCTTCGGCACCAGCTAAGAAATAAACTGGTTGTTGAATTTCCGATACCAACTGGGGTAAGCGGTTAATTTCTTCCTCAGTTGTTGACTCTAGCAGGGTTCCTAGAGCAGCTTCCGGGTCAGCCACAACAAAATCAATTACCCTTTGACGTGCCCAAAAGCGATCCAAAGGACGTGCCACAGTATCTCTAGTAAACAGTAAATCAATCAAAGGTACTTGCCACAGCCACCTCGGACGGATTTGCAAAAGCCGCTGACCTGTTGAGCGAAACTGCTCAAAAGCTTCTTTGAGATAAATTCCACCACCTGCGTTGATACAGATGACACCCTTAACGCGATCGGGCATTTGTGCTGCACCCCAAAGAGCGATCGTGCCTCCTAAAGAATGACCAATTAGCCAAGCACTAGTAATATTCATCTGTTGCAGAAGAACTGCTAAATCCTGAGCATAGGCAGCTGGGGTATAAACAGAATCGAACGGATAGCCAACTCCACAATGGTCATTGTCAGTTTGGCTCAAACTAGATGTGTCTTCGCGACTAAAATCAATTTTTGCCTCAGGCTGGGACTCACCAAACCCACGCAAATCATAAGACAGGCACTGGAAATCAGCTGATAAGTGAGAAATCACAGGTTGCCAGTATCCACGGCTATTGAGCCAACCGTGGATAAAAACTAAAGCATGGGGGTAGGTCGTGGGAGCCGTTAGCTCGTATGCGTGTGGAACGCCCAATATTTCAATCCTTGCCATAATTCCATCGTACCCTTAAGGGCGGGCGCGACTAAATACGAGGGAGTTAGTGGTTAGTGGTTGGTAGATAGTGGTTAGGTTGAGTCAAGAGTCAAAAGTCAAAAGTCACGCATTGTTTTTGGACTATTGACCCTTGACTATTGACTCTTGACTTTTTACAACTAACAACTAACTCCGCTTTTCCTAACTTTTTTTATTTTCCCATTAACCTCTGTCGCACCCCTTCGGCAATTTTATGACCTAGATATTCAGGAATCAGGCTTTCATTGGGTCCCAACAAGTAAAGAATAAGGCGTGTACGTCCGCGCCAAACCAGTAAATTCCCATTTACCACCAGTAAGTCTTCCTGCCAAATGGCGTACATCACTTTATAGAATAATCCCGGTTGGTTATCAGCTTCAATAACTAGTGCCGGAAGATGAAAGACCGGATCGACATAGAATTCGGTTTGTACTTGTTCTAAGCCGGCATCGAGGTTAAATTCTACTGCTAGCATCTCTTCTACCTCAAACCGCCCTCCTAAAGCCTCGCGAACCGCACGACAGAGGTTTTCGGCGGTTTTATCGGTTAGTGCTTTACTCCCACGAGACACCAACAATTTGATAAAAACTAACATCGGCGGTCGGATCTGACCGTATAGACTTAAACCGTGGATAGTCAGCCCATAAGCTGCCAGCACACCAAAAATATCACTGAGGAGAAAAGACTGGTTGCGGTACGC
This sequence comes from Nostocales cyanobacterium PMM_0081, assembly GCA_949127805.1. Lineage (GTDB taxonomy): Bacteria > Cyanobacteriota > Cyanobacteriia > Cyanobacteriales > Nostocaceae > Hassallia. Next base: position 4,196 of record CASBQC010000362.1, on the reverse strand, counting down.
AAAATGCAAAGCACTTTTGCTACCTTCCCGTTTCAACTCAATAACGGCGCGTCTGGTTTTATAAAGACGGTAGGCTAGCCGCAAATTTTGCAGTTGAATCTCACTGCTAACAAATTGCTCATAAAACTGGGGAAACGCTCGGTTAAAGCGTTTTAGGAGTTCCAGGGTCGAAGATTTTAAACCAGAAGCCATTTTGGGGTTAAGACTCGCTCATATTCGTCAGCTAGGACTGGGGAGAGTTCTTGAGAGGGGGGGACGGGGGAGGACAACGAGACTAAATGCGAGCGTGCCCTTTTTCCCAATGCCCCATACCCGATCCCTAATTTTTTTCTTTATATACTATTGACTCTCATATCCTTGGGTTTTGGTTAATTTCTCCTAGCTCCACAACAAAATGCTAAAGTTGAAAATGATTGGTGTAAAACACGCCCTGACTGGCTAAACCAATTGAAAATCCCCAATCATACTAGAAAAATTTTCAGTGTGAGGGGTTGCAAATGGTTAGCGAGATTCATTCCGTGAGTCAACACTGTTTCAATGGAAACCAATTCAGTTATACTACCCGAACCACGTTGGCATGGGTTTTTGGAAAACTTGGTTTAGTACTCCCGAAGCTGTAGCGTCATCTAGAACAAACTCGTTTGAAGAGATGAACGCTGAAGTTGTAGGCAATTCTAGCCCCAATGGCGAAGGCGTTGCTCCTCCTAAGGAGACTCGTATCGTTTTTAGTACAGAGCGAGATATTGACTTGTATGAGCTAGAAGAACTCTGTGATGCCGTCGGTTGGTCGCGTCGTCCTTTGAGAAAAGTGAAAAAAGCGATCGAGCATAGTTTTCTCGTAGCCACAATGTGGCAAGTGCGAGGAACTCAAAGACGGCTGATTGGTTTTGCCCGTGCTACGTCAGACCACGCTTTTAATGCCACTATTTGGGATGTGGTAGTTCACCCAGACTTTCAAGCTCAAGGATTAGGCAAAGGACTGATGAAGTACGTACTCAAAAAACTCAGGAGTGAAGAAATTAGCAATGTCACTCTCTTCGCTGACCCTCATGTTGTCGATTTTTATCGGACTATGGGCTTTGTCGCCGATCCTGAAGGTATCAAAGGTATGTTTTGGTATCCTCAGTAATGCTTCATATAAATAAATATCCTTGCTGACCGAAAGTAAGTTATGATAGTAGAAGCTTATTTTTCTAAGAAGAATAGGTTCGCTTTAACTCCTTTGTCAGTGTAAAGACATCTTTTTTGTCTTTGCATATCGTAAATTATTTGCCAAATAGTTTGCCCTCAAACGAATTAACGCGCACAACCAAAAAATCTGATATGATGTCATAGTTGCTCTGGTTAGGCAAAAATTTGGTAAGCTTACCAAAGATTTACTTCTAGACAAAGCAATTATGTCAAGTCAGAGTTAGACGACTATCAAAGTGAATTAATTTAACCGGGATGTAGCGCAGCTTGGTAGCGCGCCTGCTTTGGGAGCAGGATGCCGCAGGTTCAAATCCTGTCATCCCGATTTAATAATGCTAATCTTAAACTCTAGACCTATTAATAGAATCTAGAGTTTTTTTAATTTTCTATTAAAAATTAAAAACTTTCTGACATTTTATTGGAGATTTCCTAAGTATTTTACTCGAAAATGTGTCAATTTTGCTATAGCCAAAAAGTAAAAATACAGGTTTTTCTTTAGCGATTATCTCTGGTTTTGGCATATCAAGATGTGAAATTTTGAAAATAACTATCAAATTGATACTTATGTAATTATAAGCACATATTAAATTAAAATGGATGGAACGATCCACAAGGCTTGGGCGTCAACTATCCTCAGGAAAGACAATAAAATGGCATTTGTCGCCTTAAAGGTAGAGGACATTTTTGGTTGCTTGTAGAAAGCCTAACTTTTCACGATATGTGGATTCATGATGCGGGGTATAGAGGTGTTAATTTTTGTGAGATTTTCTGGCATCGGGAATTTTTCAGATTCTTTCTACACCCGTATCTATTACAGAGTTTCCAGATTTTGTGCAATTAAGGTATAAAACGGCAGCAATCAATGCGTTTACAGCATTATTCCTTTGAAAAGCAAGGCGAAATTAAGAAAACAACGCTGTCAATTGGCGAAGACGATACTATAACTAAAACAAGTTGGTTCTGTGCAATCCAACCAAAGTCTCGACTTGATTAAAGTATTGATGCGAGGAAAAGTCATGAAATCATTGGTTCGCTGGGGCGCAACATTAGGATTAATCGGGAGTACACTGCTCTCGACGGTATTTGTGGGAAATCTCCCAGTGCTGGCATTGACAGAACAACAAGTCAAAGAGAAACTCGATTCAGTACCAGTGTATTTAATTACCAACTCCCAAGGTTTACCTTTAAGCCGTCCTCTTCCTGAAGGTCAAAATGGGCAAAAATCCACTGGTTCTGTAACTGGTGTTTATCTGAGTCGGCAGGAAGCTCAATCGTTTATTAAAGAATTACAGAATGTGAAAGGCAAAGACCCGAAAATGGATGAAGTGGTCAAAAGCCTACAAGTGACGGCAGTGCCTTTAGGGGTAATTTATCAGCAATTGCAACAAAGCAAAAATCAGCCAAACCGACTTCTGTTTGCCTTTAAACCTGTAGATACCGAGGTGAAGGGAGCAATGGACTTGCTGCGTCAAAGCGGTCAGAAGGTAGATCAATTTAAGAGCGTGCCTGTTTTTGCTGTTAGATTTTCACCAGAACAAGGATATGTGCCAATTCAATTGAAAGCTGACAATCAGCAACTTATTCCTTTGTTTTTAAGTAAGCAAGACGCACAAGGTTTGTTGACTCAGGTGAAGCCAAAGTTTCCCAAAGCTGATATTCAAGTAATAGATGTAGACGGTGTAATTAAAACTTTGCAAGATAAAAACGATAACTGGCTGTCGCAAGTTGTTTTAGTACCATCCCCAGAGTCCAGAGAATATATCAAGACACTTCCGAGAGAAGGGAATAAGCCTGCTGCTCCTGGCGGCAAGAAGCCTGCTGTAGCTCCCACCAAGCGTCCTTAACGCCCTCCGTATGGTGGATAAGCAGCCAAATCTAGTTTCGGGTTTACAACTTTGGCAGTGGCGGAATGCAGCAATCAAGGCAGCGATCGCAAGTAATGTTTCATCATCTGAGGTAGATTGGTTACTACAAGAAGTAGCTGGTTTAGACCGCTTGGCATTGCGTTTGGAATCTTATAAAGATTCATCAGCGATCGCTCTAAAATTACCTTTAGAAGATTTAGAGCATCTCTGGCAGAAACGATTAAATGACCGGTTGCCAGTGCAGTACATTGCCGGAGTTACACCTTGGCGGCACTTTCAAATCGCGGTGTCGAGTGCGGTTTTGATTCCCAGACCGGAAACTGAATCTTTGATTGATTTGGCTGTGGCTGCAAGCTTGACAAATCCGCTGTTACAGCAAGGTCACTGGGCGGATTTGGGGACTGGTAGTGGGGCGATCGCTTTAGGATTAGCGGATGTATTTAAGACGGCAACAATTCACGCTGTTGATTGCAGTTTAGATGCTTTGGCGATCGCCCAAAAAAACGCTTTAAATTCCGGTCTGGCTGACCGCATTCGCTTTTATCAAGGTTCTTGGTGGGAGCCGCTAGAATTGCTTAAAGGTCAATTTAGCGGCATGGTGTCAAACCCACCTTATATCCCCACCAGTACCATACCTACCCTGCAACCAGAAGTAGTTAAGCATGAACCACATCTAGCTCTGGATGGGGGTGCTGATGGCTTAGATTGCATCCGCCATTTGATAGATATTTCTCCCGCTTACTTACGACCTGGTGGCGTGTGGTTGGTTGAGATGATGGCAGGACAGGCGGATGCGGTGCGGGAAATGTTGCAAAATCAAGGTAGCTATTGCAATGAAGTTGAAATTCATGCTGATTTAGCAGGAATTGAACGCTTTGCGGTTGCTTATAAAAAAGAGTTATGAGTCAAAAGTCAATGGTCAATTTAATTCATAACTTATAATTAATAATTCATAATTGCAATCAGTGTTCGTAGAACCCACCACTGTCTTGTTGACCACTAAATTAAAAATTTAGTGGGGGCTTGAACCCATTTAATGCGCGAATTATGAATTATGAAGAGCGTAATTATTTGGTCAACGGTCAACAAATTTTGACTATTGACTATGGACTATGGACTATGGACTATGGACTATGGACT